>JAGGZK010000036.1 GCA_021162065.1 Thermoplasmata archaeon | reverse complement strand
GCCATTATTTCTCGTGGGGCACTGGAGAAGCGGGACAACATATCTCCACAATCTTTTTTCCCAGGATAAAAGCATGGGTTATTTGACCACATTTCATTCAACCGTGGCAGGGGGATTTATAACTGGAGAAAAATTTTTAAAACCTATTGTGGAGGGAAGTATCCCGGAGAAAAGACCGATGGATGATGTGCCCCTCAGTGCGGACCTGCCGCAGGAGGAGGAGTATGCCATGGGCTGCCTTACGCCCTACGCCTATTACAACGGATGGTGCTTTCCCCGAAACATGAAATTTTACAACAAGTTTGTTTGCATGGAAGGAGTACCCGCGGATGTAATAGAGGAATGGAAGAGAACCTATCTCTACCTGCTCAAAAAGGGAACACTCTACTGGAAGGGAAGGCGACTTGTGCTGAAGAATCCTGCCAACACCGGAAGAATAAAGATTATTCTCGATATGTTCCCTGAGGCAAAATTTGTGCATATTTTTCGCAATCCCTATGAAGTGTATTTTTCCATGATGAAATTTCTCCGCATAGTCCTGCCCCGATATACATATCAAAGGCCCGATGAAGAAAAAATAGAGGAGAGCATGATGGATTTGTATGCGAGAATGTACCGGAAATCTCTCAAAGAAAGGGAGGAAATACCCGATGGCAATCTCTCGGAGGTGAGATATGAGGATTTAATAGGAAGACCTCTCCAGGAATTGAAGAGGGTCTATAAAGAACTCGGACTAAAAACATTCAAGCAATATAATGAGTCCTTCCGTAAATATATTGAAAAATATGGGAATATCAAAACAAGCAAGTATCAAATGGATGAGGAAATCAAGAGTAAGATATATAAAAAATGGGCCTTTGCCTTCGACGCCTTCGGTTACGAGCCATAGCCCCTTATCTTTAGCATATCTTTTCAAACCCCAGAGAAAATTTAATAAAGGATGGCAAATTATCTTCCCACGTCTCCAGTGATAATATGTATCTAATCATAGTTGGTGCGGGGGAAATTGGAGAAAAACTCATAACTCTCGCCCTCAGGAATAAAGACGATGTGGTGGTAATAGAGAAGGACAAGGAAAAGTGCACCGAGATATCCAAGAAATACGATGTGGTTATAGTAAATGCGGACGCCACAGAAAAGGAAACCCTGATGGAATCCGGGGCAGACAATGCGGATGCACTCATAGCCACGGCTGACGATGCCACAAACCTGCTTGTCATATCTCTCGCAAAATCACTGGGTATTCCCTCTCTTGTATCCTTAGTGAACAATGAGGAAAATGAGCCCATGTTCATAGAGAAAGGGGTTAATATCGTCGGAAATCCCGCCGCCATAACGGCGGAGTATCTTTATAATGCCGTGCTTCGCCCCATGGTCAAGGATTTTATGACCCTCGGCAATAAGGCGGAGATTTTCAAGATAAAGATACCCATAAATTCCAAGGTGGTGGGAAAGCAGGTGGGCGGTGTAAAACTGCCCAGAGGGGTCAACATAATTGCCATTGAGAGAAATGATGAGATAGTCATCCCCTCGGAAAAAAGTGTTTTTAAAGAGGGGGATGTGGTTACTCTGCTGGCGAGAAAGGACAAAATAGATAAAACCATGAACGTTTTCTTTGAGAAATAATGAAGGATTTAAAGATAGTCCTCCGAGATACAGGAGCAGTATTGATTGCAGTGGGAGTGATAACCCTATTTGTGGAGATAATCCCTATCATCTTCGGCGAATATGAAAACATAAAATGGATTTTCCTCACATCCATCATATTCTTCTTTTTCGGCTCTTTATTCCTTGCCGCAGGCCGCAACCCCGATGAGCCGAAAATAAGGCATGCGATGATAACTGCTGCCCTTTCATGGCTGATGATTTCCCTCATTTCCAGCATACCCTTCTATTACATCGAGGGCATGGATTTCCTCTCCTCCTTCTTTGAATCGGTGGCGGGATGGACTGGCACGGGCTTAACGATGATATCCCATCCTGAAACACTCACCGCCACAATCCAGTTCTGGAGGAGCTTTATTCAGTGGATAGGAGGCGTTGGTGTTATAGTCCTCACCCTCGTCGTCCTCGCCCGCCCCGGCACCGGCTCATTTACGTTATATCGTTCTGAGGCGAGGGAGGAGAAGATACACCCCAGCATAATATCGACGGTGAAAACCATATGGTGGATTTTTCTGCTCTACACCTTCATAGCCATTGCCATACTCTTTGCGGCGGGCATGCCCATATGGGAGGCGGTGAATCACGCCATGACGGGACTCGCCACCGGCGGATTTTCCGTAACATCCGACAGCATGGCATCCTACTCCATGTATGTCCAGATGCTCATGGTTCCCATAATGATGGCGGGCGCCATCGCCTTCTCTACCCATTATGAATTCCTGAAGGGAAAGATAAAGAATTTCCTAAAGGATATTCAGACGCAGGTACTCATTTTCCTCATATTTGCAGGCGCCTTTATTCTGACATATATAAATCATGACATATATCCCAACTGGGGCACGGCCTTCAAGATGTCCGCCTTTCAGTACGCCTCCGCCCTTACCTGCACTGGTTTCTCCACCACAAATCTGGCGCCCTGGAGCGGGGAGGCAAAACTTTTCATCTCCATAGCCATGATTATAGGAGGGGCCGCAGGTTCTACAGCGGGAGGCATAAAGCTTTTCAGAATAATCCTTCTCACCAAGGGAGTGGGGTGGAAGATAAGAAAGATATTTCTGCCGGCCAGAGGCACCTTCCCCCACAAACTCGGAGGGAAACTTCTCCAGAGGGAGGAGGCGATAGAGGAGATAAGTGAGGCGGCTATTGTCTCATTTCTGTGGATGATTCTGCTTGTGGTGGGAGTTTTTGTGATACTACAAGTAACTCATGCAAGTGTGGAGGATGCCATATTCGAGGTATGCTCTGCCCAGGGAAATGTGGGGCTGAGCGTTGGCCTCACCTCCATAAGCATGCCCTCTGCTGCCAAACTCATGCTCATAATAAACATGTGGATGGGGAGACTGGAGATAATCCCGATACTCGTGCTGATAAGGGCATTGCTCAGAGGAGGGAAGGCGTTTTAATTTCCTCCATTATAAGACGGGATGAATCCACCGCACAGTTAACTCCAACACCCTTTGAGTTTACGGAATCGCCCGCAATGTAAAGATTCTTCACCGGCGTTGCCACCCCGGGCTTTTCATTATCTATGGTCTTCGCCACTCCGTCAAGATGGCATATGGAGGAGTATATGCACCAATCCATTCTTTTTCTGTATCCGGGCAGAAGCTTTTCCAGATTTCTCTCCACCATTTCCCTCAACTCCTCCATTTTGTTTGCATCCCTTGCCTCCTGGGGCGTGCATATTACATAACTCTGCACCAGACATTTTCCATGGGGGGCAACCCCGTTGAGATAATTCATCTTGAAGTCAATCATCCCCACCACCTCTCCGCCATCAAAGGAATCATTTTTCTCCATTATAACAAAGGATTTATCAAGCAATTTTTCATCTATGCCATCCATGGCATGGTAGGAGATAAAACTGCCGGTTCCCTCGAGATTTTTTATCCTTTCCACCCATTCCTTTGGGAACTCCTCTCTTTTTGCCACCGTGAAGAGATGCTGCACCGGCATGGTTGCTATGACCGCATCATACTCCCTCTCCTCCTCTGCCATTACTCCCCTTGCCCTCCCATCCTCTATTATTATTTTCCTCACTCTTGCATTGAGATATATCCTGCCCCCATTCCTTTTTACATAATCCGCCATTGCCTCCGATATCTTTCCAAGCCCTCCCTTGGGATATACCACCGGATGCCCTCCCATTAATTCCCGTTGCGCGAAAAGGCTTTCACCTGCAGAAATTTTTTGGAGATTGTTCACGGTCGTTATCAAACGGGGAAAAAGGCGGAGAACAAGATTCATCGTCCCCCTTCCATATTTCTCTATCAGTTCCTCCACCGACATCCTCTTCATTTCCTCTATTTTTTCCTTACGCGTAAAAAGAAGTTGCATGATGCGGGGAAGCATGGCCATTTTATCTCCCGCCCTCAATATGGGATAATCTATCCTCTCTCCAACAAATCCTAAGCGGGAGCCGGCAAATTTTACCCCCGCATTTATCTCCTGAAGCAATCTTACGGTGGCGCCATTTTTTCCTCCGCCGATAAGATGAAAGCCCAGATCCATGGAGTATCCCTTTGCCAGTTCCTTGAGTTCTTCCAGAGATGGTTCTATGCCCCTTATCCTCATCTCAAATTTTTTCAGCAGGCTATCATATCTCTCATCGAATTTGCATGAAAGCGCTCTCCCTCCCAGCAGATAGCCCCTCTCATACACATCAACTTTATACCCTTTCTGAAGCAATCTTATGGCGGTGGCAAGGCCTCCCACCCCTGCGCCTATTATGCAAGCCCTCATTTTCACATCTCCGGATGAAACATCCTTACACCTGTTAATGGGGTGAATGCGATATACCATAACATGGGGAGGGCAATGAGGAAAAGGGAAATCTCTCCGATTTTGCTCACCAGCATGACGGGCACTATGGAATAGCGTGTGAAGGCCGCTGCTGCTATCAGCCTTCTTATCCTTTCCCTATCAAATTTTTTCATCCAGAGGAGTTTTATTTCTATGAAAATTACCATGGCCATGAGTGCCAGGAGAAGAGGAATCTGCCATATAAGATAGTCCAGCCCATATATGAAGGGGACAAATATCAGCAAAAGAGAGGATATCCTTATTCCCATTCCAAAAATTCTGAAATGCCAGGGTATGCTTATCCTCCTTCCCTCCACCTTTACTCCCGCTGTTAGAGCAATATTCTTTACTCCCATCATGAAATCGTGGTCAGCATCCTTTATTCCCCCCTCTACTGCATTCATGTGCAGTGTCTGATTAAAGGTGAGGAGAAAGATTATCCAGGTGAGAAGCGTCGGCGTTCCAACGGCAAGGGCGCCAAATAAAAAAACCAGAGACATGGAGAGGGCCACCGCAAAATCCGAGCCGGGCACTTTTTTGCCGTATATGTCATAGAAGGTGCCTAAGATTCCTGCAATTACAAGGGAAAGGATGGCGGCAAACTTTGTTTCATCCAGCATTTGCCCCTCCCACAGCATATATGCCAGGAGAAAGGGCAGAATGGCACACACCATCGATATCGCCACCGCATTCTTTCTTTCTATCAAACCGCTGACAAGCGGCTTTTTTCTCAGTTCCGGCACAAGAGAGTCCAGCTCCACGTCTGCATAATCATTCAAAACAAAGCCGAATATGGCGGTGAAGCATCCAATGAGAAATAGAAGGGAGAGGTCATAAAAATCATACACGCCCACCGAAATGGCACCAAAAACAGGAGGAATGGCAAGCCCGCCAAGCCCCGGAAGGCGAAGAAGTTTTGCATATGCGGCAACCTTCTCATTCATTACTTAAGAGAAATGGAATGAATATATGAGATTTATGGAAATAGGGTTATGAACAACTTTGCTGTTCTTGTCTTGAGATTGACGGATTCCTCAGATTTCTCCTCTTTTTATTTTCTCCTTCAACTCCTCAAACTCCTCGCGGGTGAGGACGCACATGTTCCCCTCCTCGCCTATTATCACCTTATCCTCCACCGTCTCCACATAGGGGCAGCAACCCTTTTCTCCGCATAAATAAACTTTCATGAATGTAAATCATGTTTGCATATTTAACGATTGTGAAAGAAGGAGATTTGGCAAAAAACCAGAATGAAGAGCATGATGATATCACTCTGCTTTTCATTCATTTTTTCGTTATTCAGCAAGCCTATTTTGAAGGGCAAATTGCTGCAGCATCGCTGTAGCATCTACATCGTTATATTGAAAAAATAAAAGTATAGCCCCGGGCAGATTCGAACTGCCGTCGCGAGGTTTCTCCGAAGTTTGGGGTAAAGCACTTTTTAAAGGGCTTCTCCAGAGCCTCGCATGCTTGACCGCTACACCACGGGGCTATGCAAAATAGTAAAGGGCTATCTTTTTAAAATTTTTCAGTTGATTTTTGGCCCATCCGAAATTTTTTCTGGGCCACTTAACATATGAGAAATTTTTAAATAATGGCACATAATTGGAGGAAGCGACCATAATGTCCTACTGGCAATCCCAGAAGTTAAAACCACCTCACGGGAAGGTTTACATAATAAAGGACAGATGCAAGGGATGCGGTTTTTGCATTGAATTCTGCCCTCAGGGAGTTCTTCAGGAATCGGAAG
>JAGGZK010000017.1 GCA_021162065.1 Thermoplasmata archaeon | reverse complement strand
TTTAAAATAAATCCTTTATCATTCAAAGAATTTCTAACATTTAAAAACAAAAAATTTGATAACGTTGAGCTGTACGAAAGGGAGCTATCTATGCTTTTTGAAGAGTTCATAACCACACAGGGTTTTCCAGAATTGGTTGGAATCAAAGAAAAAGAAGTCACAAAAAAATATATAGAAGAGAGTATAGTCGAAAAGGTGATATACAGAGATATTCCCCATTTGGTCTCCATCAGGGATCCTTCAACACTGGAGTCCATTCTCAATACAATCAGGGAACAGCCTGGACAGCTAATTGAATTGTCTGAATTCGCCAAGGAAATGCATATCTCCAGACAGACACTATCCATTTATTTGAAATATTTGGAAGATTCATTCCTCATAAGAAAACTTTACAACTATTCATCTAGTATTAGAAAAACCGAGAGAAAGCTAAAAAAATACTATCCAAGCATAATTTCTACAAATCTTATCTTCAAAGACGATGCATATTCGCGTTCAAAATTGTTTGAAAATGTTATAGTAAATCAGCTTGATGCAGAGTATTTCTGGAGAGATCCCTACAAAAACGAGGTCGATGTTATCTTACCAAACAAAAAACCCATTCCTGTTGAGATAAAATACGGAGGCATAGAGACCAAAAGCATACGAAGATTTATGAAAAAATTTCATGTTGAGAGAGGATATATCATTTCATTAAACCAAGAGAAAAATCTTGAATTTCAGGAGGGGGAAATCAGTGTGATGCCAGTGTACAAATTTTTGTTAAGATGGGGTTAATACATAAACTTTCATCCACATTATCGATTATAACAATAGGAAATGGCAACATCATTGGCGCTGGGGCCGTGGTGACAAAAGACGTGCAGCCATATGAAATAGTTGCTGGTGTGCCTGCCCGCCATATAAAATGGCGTTTCCCCGAGCATATAAGGAAGCAACTTCTGGAGATAAAGTGGTGGGAGTGGAGTGAGGATAAGATAAAAAGAAATAAAAAATTCTTCACCACTGATTTGAGCATGGGAAGATGTTTATGAATTGATAGTGGACTGAAAGAAAAGAAGGAATAGATGATAAGGTAAAGAGAAGATGTTGCAGTCAATTTTTCATGAATTTCATTGCTCATGATTGGTCATGATATGTCAGTAACCATTTCCAAAGAGGGACACATTTTATTGTTTTTTTATTCACTTTTATTTTATCTTCATAGTCCCATGTTATTATGAGCAAGTTATTGCAATGCAGTATTTCGCTTGCTTTTATCAATGCCTTTATTTCTCTTGTCTCAATTTCATCTCTGGCTGATGCATACGTAACTTGGATGAGTTGCTTTACATCCATGTCTTCTTTAACGATAAAATCCACCTCTCTTCCTTGATGATCTTTCCAGTAAAAAATTTCCCAGTCTCCATGCCAATAACTCTTCCTTCTCAGGAGTTCTATGATCACCATATTTTCCATAATTTTTCCAATATTCTCGCTAAATCTGAAAGAAATAGCCCTTATAATTCCTGTATCAATGCAATAAGCTTTTTTAGGTGCAATTATGCTCTCTTTCAACTTTGGGGAATATCTTTCTATTACCTTTACTAAATAAGCCTCTTCTAGCCCATCTATCCAGTTTTTTATTGTATGCTGATCCTTTATTTTTAAAATATTTTTGAGCTTTGAAAATGTAATTTCTGAAGAAAAATTAGAAATAAGGTATTTTGCCATCTCCTTGAATGCCGCCCTCTTTTTTATTTTAATCCTTCCAATTATATCTTTTTCCAATATGTCAAAATAAATGCTTACCAACATCTCTTTTCCTATTAAATATCTCTCTGGAAATCCTCCTTGGTCAACATATTGTCTTAGCAAATTCTTTATTAAAGCTATTTTTGTTGTTGTAAGATATTTCTCCATTTTGAAATCATTATACTCAAGAAATTCCCTGAAGCTAAATGGATATAGTGTAAAATCTATATGTCTTCCAGTTAGATGAGTTGCCAACTCTCCAGAAAGCATTTTGGAATTACTTCCAGTAACGATAACTTTTTTTGTTCTGCGTAGCCTATTAACAAACAATTCCCATCCTGTGATGTTGTGTGGTTCATCTAATATTATTTTTTCTATCCTTCCATAAAGTTCATAGAACGCCTCCATTACTTTATTGAAATCTCTGGCATTAAAATCCATGATTCTTTCATCATCAAAATTTATGTATCCAAACTTTTCATTTTTGAATATTTGCAATGAAAGTATTGATTTACCGCATCTTCTAACACCCAAAATAGCAAGAGCATTTGGTGATTTCAAAAAACCCTTTAATCTTTCTTTATCAATCTCTCTTTCTATTATTTTTGTTTTTTCAAATTTTTCTTCTATTTCTTCTCTTTGTGATGCAATTACTTCTTTTATTTCTTGCAGTTGCATAGAGACATAATCACAAACTTTTTTAAAAAGTTTGTGATTTTGCTAACTTACAACCTTAGAATTATCTTTTGTTTTCACATCCAATCTTTCAAATTCTTTTCTTGCAGGAGTGGATAAAAGAATTTCTTTCATCATATTTCATCTATGGAAGTCCACTCCTTTTCCTTATCCAGGATTTCATACTGCTCCTCCATGAAATTTATGTATTCTGTTTTTTTGATTAATCTCCTTATGATATCGCTGTAGGTATCGCCCTTTTTCCCCATCTTTTTTAACATATCCCTTAATTCCTTGTCCACCTGGATTGTTGTCACATCCTTCATAGATTCTATAACAGTTATAGTATTTATAGTTTATATGGAATGTTTTTCCAAAACAATGGCGGGAATCTCTGGGAATAAAAATTTTTCACCCCGACTTGAGTGGGTGGATGATGTGCATGAATAGATAGTAAAGATTTTAAATTACAGGGATTTGTTTTAACATGGAAAAATTTGATAGAATAACCATTAATCCCCAGATAATGGGTGGGCAACCATGCATAAGGGGATTGAGAATCCGGTTTCCTTAATCATTAAACTAATTGCTGGAGGTAAAAACACAGAGGAGATTTTGGAGGAATATCCTGAGATGGAAGAGGAGGATATAAAACAGGCATTGAAATTCGCTGCCTGGATGGTATCGGAAAAGCAATTGCCGATGATAAAATGAAATTTTTGCTCGATATGCCCATCTCCCAAAAACAGAGAAATTTCTAAGAGATCTTGGATATGACGCAATAAGAGTTGATAAACTTGGTATGAAAAAGGCAACCGATAAGGAGATATTTGAATGCCATAAAAAAGAACAGAACTATAATAACAGTTGATCTTGATTTTGGACAGATTCTATCCTACTTCAAAACATCGAAACCCTCCATTATAATCTTCAGATTGAAGTATCCCTCGGTCGAAAAAATCAATAACTCGCTTTCATCAATTATTCCAGAAACTGAGGAAGAGATAGAAAAAGGTTCCATCATAGTCATAGAGGATGAAAAAGTGAGGGTGAAAAATTTGCCAATTGAATAATGGGTGGGCTGCTACTTATAGAGATAATGATAAATGGCAAAATCTCATTGATTTTGGTTAAATATCTCAAAACTGATTTGAAAAATAGACAGTAATCCAAATAGGTTATAAAGTGAAATCATATTTGTAAATGTGCTGTCAAAAGAGGAAAGGAGAAAAAAGATTGCCGAGCAGAGAGAGAGGGAATGGTTGAGGGATGCCGTTCTTTTGAGAGAGAAGGGGCCCGAGGAAACTCTTATGGCATGTTTAAATTTAATTAAATTTTCCCAAAAGTTGAACAGGAGAAAATGAGGGATATAGAAGATGTAATGAGGGATTTGGTACACGTGCTGAATGAATTGGATATAAAATATGTAATTGTTGGCGGAATGGCGGTAAATTGCTGGGGAAACATAAGGACAACGAGAGATATAGATGTGATAATTGATTTGAAAGATGTAAATTCATTTGTCAGAAAAATGGAGGAAAAGGGGTTCATGGTAAAAATGGAGGAGGTAAAAAAGGCAATGGAAGAAAGATCTCATTTCACCATCTTTGACAGAGAATATTTGTTCCACATAGATGTCAAGGGGATTTATGGAAAAAGAGAAATAGAAAGCATTGAAAGAAGGATAGGAATAGAGATTGATGGCATGAAAATATATGTTGCCTCTCCAGAAGATGTTATTGCCAATAAACTTCTTTTTGGTTCAGAGCAGGATATTAGAGATGCCGAGTCCATATATGTTCGTCAAAAGGGAAAAATTGATACCTCTTATCTTGAAAAGAGATGTATGGAACTGGGAGTGCATAAGGAATATAAAGAAATGATAGAAAGAGTCAAAAAATACATGGGAGAGATATAAATATTCTTTCTTAACGTGTTTCTCCAAATGTGATAAAGATATTTCATGAATCAACGGAACTCCTCTGCCTCAGATGATACAATCCACACCCCAACCGCAAAGTTTATATCTCCTGTAAATTTGTGTGCTCATGGCAAAGAAAAGCAAGAGTGGCTTTCAATCTGCTGCGGGTCTGATAAGGTATTTCGAGGAGGAGAAGACGGGAGTAAAGATAGATCCTCGCTTCATAATAGTGTTCGCCATTCTCACGGCTGTGGTGATAACGGCGCTGAAGATTCTTTACCCCGTATAATGTTTGTTGTCCTGATAGGGCCCGCCGCCGCCAGCAAAACCACGCTCGCCAGAAGACTGGCAAAAAATGACATTCTCATAAATCTGGATGCTGCCACTCCCTCGCATGCGGATGTGGACATAAGGAAGTGGGTGAGGGCGGAGGACATCCAGAAAAAATATGGGCTCGGGATAAACGGGGCCCTTCTCAAAAGCATGGAAATCATAGCGGAGATGGAGGAGTGGATTCCGGAGGATGCGGAAAGAATAAAGTTTGTGGACACCCCGGGCCAGCTGGAGGTCTTTCTCTACCATGACATGGGCAGGAGGGTGGTGGAGAAACTCGCCGCACGGGATGCCGTCTCCTCCCTCTTCCTTGTGGATGCCACGGAAATGATGGAGGTGGAGAACTATCTGGCGATGCTGGCCCAGAATGCCATGATAAATCTGAAACTGGGCGTGCCCTCCGTGACGGTGATAAACAAGGTAGATGCGGTGGACAGGGAGAGGATAACGAGATATTTCGACATGGAAAACCTTCTTAAAATGCTGAAGGGCGGGGATGCCCTTGTCTCCCTCGCCTCCGGCCTGGTGGACTATGTGGAGTACACCAGCATATATCAGAGGCCCATAATGGTATCGGCGAAAACGGGGGAGGGTATGGATGACCTCTATTCCGCCATATACGAGGTGCACTGCTCCTGCGGCGACCTCTCCTGATTTTTTTATGATTGCACCACACATTTTATAAATATAGTCCATTTTCATGGGATATGAAGAAACTATCTTTGGTGCTGGCGGTTGTTTTACTGATGCCCATAGCCATGAATATCGGTTTTGCGGATACATTTCCAACAGTGGACACGCAGGACGAGCTCTATGGACTGGCGGTGGATGATAACGGAGATGTTGTAACCGTGGGGCAGCATTACGATGGGAGCAAATATGTCATAAGGGTGCAGAAATATGATGGGGATACGGGCAAGATAACCTGGCAGACGGATTTTGATGAGTATGCCACCAACATAGGAAAGGCGGTGGCGGTTTACGGAGATTATATTTACGTCGGAGGGGTGGTGGGAAAGGAGATTGCCGGAATACCCATCCCCCAGACGGATTATATTGTGATAAAGTACGATTCCAACGGTAACAAAATAGCGAGTAAAACCTATGACAACGGCTTTGCCGACTTCCTCATGGATATGGGAGTGGATAGCAACGGCTACATATATGTTACAGGCATGACCCTGTACATAGACATATCTTCCCAGCAGCTCAGCAATGTTGACTTCTGGACCCTGAAGATAAATCCGGGCAACCTGCAGAAGATGAAGGAGGACATATTTGACAGCGCCATAGATGCTGCCTTCGGAATGGATGTGAGGGGAAATGATGCGGTTGTCACGGGGGCCGTTCAGGAAGAAAACAGCAACGTGAGCAAGTTCCTCACCATAAAATACGATACAGACCTCAACATAATGTGGCAGAAGGAATACTACAACAACAGAACCTCCTCTGCATCCGATGCGGCCATACTTTCTGACGGAAGCATAGCGGTGACGGGCTATGAAATAAGCGATGGCATAAAGGCGGAGGATTTCCTCACTCTCGTCTATTCCAGCGCAGGGACCATCAAAAGCGGATGGCCCAGGGTGGAGATGGATGACTACAAGGATGATGCCCTATCCGTGGCTGCAGATTCAAATGATAACATAATTGTGGGCGGATACAGGACAATAAAGGTGAATAATGCCTTCCACGAGAGATGGTATCTTGTAAAATACAATAGTAACGGAGGCGTGATATGGGACAAGATGGACGATGTGGAGGGAGAGATAAAGAGAGTGGTCACGGATGCGGACAACAACATAATCGCCGCCGGCTACAAGATGGTGGGAAGCGAGGAGAAGTACTGCATAAGGAAGTACACGCCGGATGGCGACAAGATATGGGAGGCCCAGTATGAGAATCCTCCTGCTCCGCTGAAAGCGGACTTCACCTGGACTCCGGCACAGCCCACAAGAAACCAGTATGTGCACTTCAACGATTTGTCCACGGGGGATGTGCAATCCTGGGAATGGGACTTTGGAGATGGAACCACGAGCAATCAGAAGGACCCTGTGCATTCCTACACATCCCTGGGAACATTCCAGGTGACTCTCACCGTAACATCCACAACCGGCGAGGACAGTATAACCAAGAACATAACCATCGTAAATGCCCCTCCAGCAGCGAGTTTCTCCTACACACCTCTGAACCCTGTGGAAAATGATACCATAACCTTTGACGCATCCTCCAGCAGCGATAGCGACGGCTCCATAGTTTCCTACGAATGGGATTTTGGAGACGGGGCGACGGCAACGGGTGTGAGTGCAACTCATTCCTATTCCTCACCGGGCAAGTACAAGGTAACGCTTACAGTTACGGATAATGACGGCGAGCAGAAGAGCATTTACAAATACATCACCGTGAGCGAGGCAGGTAGCAATACACCTCCTGTGCCATCCTTCACATACACACCCTCCAATCCTGCTCCAAATGAGGATGTGACCTTTGATGCCAGCGCAAGTTATGACGAGGACGGCACAATCCAGCTCTACATATGGGACTGGGGCGATGACTCCGAGCCGGAAGAGAAAACGCTGCCCACCGCCATCCATTCATGGAACAGCGATGGCGAGTACACCGTTACTCTGACCGTGAGAGACAACAACGGAAGCGAGAGTTCCTACAGCAGCATAATAACCGTTGGGGGAACAGGAGAAAACAAGAAACTCATACTATCCTTTGGAAGCCTTGATGTTGTCACCGTGGAGAGGGGCAAGGAAAGGAGCATACCTGTGGAAATAAAGGCGGTGAACTTCACGGCAAATAATGTAAAAGTGATGGTGCTGGAAAGCGGCAATTTGAGTGTAACTCCATTAAATACCATCTCCCGCCTCCAGTCAGGTGAAACAGATAAGATATACCTCAAGATAAAGGCGCCAGAGAACATGAGTGAGGAGAGCGTGAATATAAAAATAAAGGCCATATGCGATGAGGGCATCGAGAGCAGCGAGGAATATGCAGAGGTAGTGATCCATGAAGGTGGCGAATCACCATCCTTCACCTTTGGCATGCTTGTGATTGCTGCCATTGCCATGGTTGCCTTCAGGTATGTCAGAAGAAGGAGATGAATGAGACAATAGATGCGGTGAGATTCGTCATAGGCCTTTGCCTTCTAAGCTATGCTGCCTACACAGATTTAAAAACAAGGGAAGCAAGCGACAAAATATGGCTGATTATGGGCATAGCGGGCATAATACTTCTTCTGATTGAAAGGCCCGATGTCATGCAGACGGCAATCTCCATTGCCATTGCCTTCCCCCTTGCCCTCCTCCTTTATGTCTTTGGCATGGGGGGAGCGGATGTGAAGGCCATGTGGAGCATTGCCCTGCTTTCCCCCCTTCAGCCCTCCTTTTATGGTTTTCCCTTCTTCTCCTCACCCATCTTTGTATTCCCTCTAACCTTTCTGATAAACTCTCTCCTGCTGGTGGCCTTTCTCCCCCTCTTCTTTCTCCTCTACAATGCAACAAAAAAAGATATCTCATTTCCCCAGTGCCTCTTCGGCTATCGCATGGAGGCAGAAAAGGCAAAAAAAACCTTTGTGTGGAGCATGGAAAGGAACGATGGAAGCAGGGGAATAATGCCCGTCAAGGATTTTAATTTTGAAAAGGCCGGCAATAGAAAAATATGGGTCACACCTCAGATGCCCTTCCTGCTTTTCATGTCCCTGGGCTTTTTCATATCCTACGTATTCGGGGATATCCTATTCTTCCTTCTTTCTTTCCTTCACTAATTTCTCCAGCTCCTCCGCCCTCTGCTTCATGGTCTCAATCAACCTCTTCTGGCTCAGTATCAGATTTCTCACCGACTGCTTGTACTCCTCGGCGGCGGAGTCCAGAATCACGCCTATAAGGCGGCGGTGCCTGTTTATGGCTTTAACCAGACGCAGATATTCCTCCGCCTCCTCCTCGCCCACCTCGTTCTTGATTTCCTCATAAGTCTTTCTTGCCTCCTCTTCCCTTTCAAAGATGTCCTGTATTTTTTTGAGGAGAGTTGTCCTGTTGAAGGGTTTGACTATGTAGTTTTCTATCTTGTCCACCGGCTTGTCCTTCGTGTCATCGGGCGTCAGGGGCAGGGCTGTGAGCATGGATACGGGTATGTTCTTCAGTTCCTCATCGCTCTTTATTTTCTTCAATGTTTCCCATCCGTCCATCTTGGGCATGAGGATGTCGAGCAATATTAGATCCGGCTTCTCCTCCTTTGCCTTTCTGTAGGCCTCCTCTCCGTCGTATGCAGCAATCACCTCATACTCGCTCTCCAGCATCCTCCTAACTATATCCACAATCTCAGGCTCATCATCTGCAATAAGGATTTTTTTCTTTTTCATCATGCCGCCTCCTGCAGTTTTATGAGCACCTCTCTCACGGTACTGGATGACTCTATAATATCCTTCACCAGCTGCTTCCCGAAGGGCTGGAAGTCCTCTCCGCCTCCCGCCTCTATTCTCTTCCTTATCATCTCCATTATGGCCTCAGGGGAAGGCATTTCCAGGAATATCTTCTCTATGTCCCTCCCTCTCAGATACTCCCTCACCTTCTCCACCATGTCCACGGAGGCAAACACAACGGAGAGATGTATCTTTTCCTCGTCCAGTTTGCTCACCACATACTTTATGATGTCATCGTCCTTAAGAAAATCCACATCATCTATCATCAGTATCACAGGAATCTCTATGTACTTCTTCCTCAGGAACACACGGGAGAAGAAGGATGCCCTTGTTTCATGCTCCAGCGTTGTTTTGAACTCGTCAAATTTCAAATCATCCCCCCCATGGAAATATATGGGCTTTACCTTATAAAGGGGACCAAACTCCTTTATCCACAGCAGGAAGGTGGTTTTCCCTATGCCGGTTTTCCCCAGAACCCAGAAGCACTCACTTTTACCTCCCAGTGCCTTCAGAATGACTCTTCTCGCCTCCTCCTTATAAACCATGAAATTTGGATTGGGTTCATTCGGATTGAGGAATATATTTTCTACCATTTGCATATAAATGCCATTTCCTATATATTTCTTTCACTTTTTATTGAACACTTCCGGGTTGAGGCAGTTGGGTGGCATTTTCCCCTCCAGAGCGGCAAGCACATTTTCCGCCACCATCACCGCCATCCTGCTTCTCGTTTCATAGGATGCTGAGCCAATGTGGGGTGTGATGACAACATTCTTCAATTCCTTTAACTCAGGCGTTATTTCCGGCTCGTTCTCAAATACATCCAGGGCAGCCCCCCTAATCCATCCCTCCTTCAACGCCCTCACCAGCACCCTTTCGTCTATGCACTTCCCCCTGGCGGTGTTTATCAGATACGCACTGCTCTTCATCTCTCTCAACTCCTTCTCCCCTATCATGTGATATGTCTCCGGGGTGAGAGGCACATGGAGGGAAACAAAATCTGACTCCCTGAGGAGTGTGTGGATATCCACATATTTCGCCCCCATCTTTTCCATCTCCTCTTTTCTTTCCCTGCTGTAATAAAGAACTTTCATGTCAAAGCCCCTTGCCCTTCTCGCCACAGCCTGCCCTATTCTCCCCGCCCCTATTATGCCCAGCGTCTTGCCATGTATATCTCCGCCCAGCATGAGCAGGGGGGCCCATCCCTTGAATTTCCCGGCCCTCGTGAACTCGTCGCCTTCAACAATCCTCCTTGCTATTGCCAGCATGAGAGCCCAGGTTAAATCCGCCACCGTCTCCGTAAGCACTCCGGGAGTGTTGGTAACCACTATACCCCTCCTGGTGGCCTCCTCTATATCTATGTTATCCACACCCACCGCATAATTGGCTATTATTTTCAGGCGAGGAGAGGCATCCATGACCTCAGCATCTATTTTATCGGTGAGAAGACATATGAGAACATCTTTGCCCCGAACTCCATCAATTATCTCCTCCTTTGAAGGAGGGGCATCGCCCTCATACACCTCCATCTCATGCGATTCCAGCAACTTCATGCCCTCCTCCGGTAGCCTTCTGGTGAGAAATATCCTTGCCATGATGGTATAACGGCCGGGATTTTAATTTTAATGGGTTGAGCAGTTAAAACACATAGAAAATCAGCACCATCCCCAGCCCCACTATGAGGAAGATTATCCATATTATGTAGAGCCAGGCAAGGCGGCGCATCCATCTGGCCTTCTTTTCAGGGGTGTCGAAGAATTCGCCCAGTATGGCATCATCCTCAATCTTCATGCTGCTCCAGCAGGGCCTTTATTCTCTTTCTCCTGAAGAAGTCCTCCCTCTCCCTCTCCTCCAGCTGCCTCTCTATGTAGGTGAGGGTGTTGAGAAGGCGGGGTATGAATATATATTCTAAAGCGTTAACTCTGCGCTTTGTCTTCTCTATCTCCCTTCCCAGCATCTGCACACTGCCCTCTATGGATGCCACCTCCACAACCCTGTCGAGCATCTTCATGGCCTTGGACACCGCCTCGTCCATGAGGGCGGTGGTGGAGAGCATGCTGTACTCAGGCATCTCCCCCGCCTCAAGATGGAATTCTGGAATGTTTATGCCCATTATGTTCTTCCCCTTCACCTCCACTTTCCTCTCCATCGCAATCTTCTCCGCCATGTCCCTTACTCTCTCCTCTCCCATGGCCATCTCTGCCATCATCATTGCCCTGTATGCCTCCTCCACCACCTTCTCCATCTCCTCCCTTGCCTTTTTCCTTTTCTTTATCAAATCGAAGAAGGAGGAAACGAGGGCGTCTCTTTTTTCTGAAAGAAGCTGATGTCCCTTAACTGCCAGCGCCTTCCTCTTTCTTATCTGGAGCAGTTCCATCCTTGTGGGCGTGACCCCCTCCATTATTTCCTTGGCCATTTTATCCTCTGTAATACTTCTCTATGTATTTGTCATCAATCTTCTTCAACTCCGCCTTCGGAAGCATGGAGAGAAGTTCCCATCCAAGGTTGAGCGTCTCCTCGAAGGTTCTATCCTCGTCCCTTCCCTGCCTCACGAAGCGATTTTCAAACTCATCAGCAAACTCCAGATATTTTTTGTCCCTCTCCGTCAGCGCCTCCTCTCCCACCACAGCCACCAAGTCACGGAGATCACAACCCTCCGCGTAGGCGGCATAGAGCTGATTGGAAAGCTGGTGATGATCCTCCCTTGTCCTTCCCTTTCCTATTCCCTCCGCCATCAATCTTGATAAGGAAGGCAGAACAGCCACGGGTGGATATATACCCTTATTGTGAAGTTCTCTGGAAAGCACTATCTGACCCTCTGTTATGTATCCCGTCAAATCCGGGATGGGATGAGTTATATCATCATCCGGCATTGTGAGAATTGGAATCTGGGTGATGGTCCCCTTCCTTCCCTGTATTCTTCCCGCCCTTTCGTATATCTGGGCAAGGTCGGTATACATGTAGCCAGGATAACCGCGCCTTCCCGGCACCTCCTCCCTCGCTGCAGATATCTCTCTCAACGCCTCCGCATAGTTTGTCATATCTGTCAGGATAACAAGAACATGCATGCCCTTTTCGAAGGCAAGATACTCTGCTGTGGTGAGCGCCACTTTAGGGGCGATAAGGCGTTCTATGACGGGGCTGTTGGCAAGGTTGAGGAACAGAACGCTCCTCTCTATGGCCCCCGTTTCCTCGAAATCCTGCATGAAGAAGTCCGCCTCCTCCGCCGTTATACCCATGGCGCAGAATATGACGGCAAACTCTTCTCCCTGTCCCCTCACCTTTGCCTGCCTGGCTATCTGGGCGGCCAGTTCATTATGGGGCAAACCGGCGCCGCTGAATATTGGCAGCTTCTGCCCTCTAACGAGGGTGTTCATCCCGTCTATGGTGGAAATGCCCGTCTGTATGGGGTCACGGGGGTACTCTCTGGCTGACGGATTCATGGGTTCGCCGTTCACATTCCTTATGTCCTCCGGAATTGGAGAGGGAGCCCCATCTATGGGCATTCCCTTGCCGTCAAAGGTTCTTCCCAGCATTTCCGTGGAAACGCCTATTTCCATGGGCTTTCCGGTGAAGGTCACGCTGGTGTTCTTGGTATCCAGCCCTCTCGTTCCTTCAAAAACCTGGATGACCGCCTTGTTTTCCGCTGCCTCCAGCACCTGCCCCATCCTCTTTCCTTCGGCCGTCTCTATGTGGACTATCTCCCCGTAACCCACCTCCTTAACTCCTTCCACAATCATAAGCGGGCCGGATATTTCTGTAACGGTGGAATATTTGATACCTTCCATTGCACTCTAATGCATTTTAACTTTTAAGTTTTTGCGATTGTGGTTAAATAAATGGAAAGAAAATGAATGCAATTCGGAGGTTATGAATGCTCAATATCTGGGCATCGGATAAAAATGATATTGCCGGCTATTTTCTTCACATTTTGAAGGATAATTCTATCTGCAGCCATAACATTTCCATATGTTTTTAAAGGATGCATGTTATCCCTTTGTGATTGCCCGTAAGTCAGCGCTGGTGATGGCAACCAACTTTTCTGCAGGGTTGCTGAATTACTTCACCCTCTTTCTTATAGCCAGATATTATGCCCTTCCAAAGTTTGCCCTTGGAATAATAAGTTTCGCCTACGGATTTGTTGCCCTCTTCAACATCATACCCAACATGGGGCTACCGCAGGCACACATAAAGAGGATTTCTGAAGGGAAGGATATAGCAAAATGCAATGGCACCTTCTTTTCTCTGCGCCTCATTCTCACCCTCTCCATGATTCTTTTTGTGACCGCCTCCCTTATGATATGGAAGTATGTGCTCCATCGCGGATTTGAAACGAGCATGCAGGAGAATGCCATATATGTGATGCTTGCCTATTTCATTCTCCTTGCCCTCTCCAAAAACTTCACCCTCACCTACAGGGGAAAGATGGAAATAGCCCTCGCCCAGTTTCCGTTCTTCGTGGAGGCGGTTGCAAGGATGCTTTCCACTTCCTTTTTCGTTTTCATGGGCTACGATGTGATATGGCTCGTTTATACCTACGTGATAGGAGGTTTCGCCTTTTTCATTTCTTCCATAATATTTTTCAGAGAGCCGGTGGGAAAGCCCAGCAGGGAATATATTTCCAGCTACATCAAATTCGCCATCCCCCTCTCCATCGTCTCCGTCTCCTTCATAATAATGACCAACATAGACAAGGTTCTCATACAACTTTTCTGGGGTTACGATCAGGGAGCGGACTATTTTTCAGTGGTGAGATTTTCCAGATACATAAATAATGTTACCGTTGCCTTCGGGATGCTTCTCCTCCCTGCCATGTCAGCCATGCATGCGGGAAACAAAAGCAAAGAAATGGCGGAGACGACCGTGAAGGCGGAGAGATACATGAGCATGATAATAATGCCCATTGTCTTCTTCATGATTTTCTTCGCAAAACCCATAATATACATTTTCCTCTCCCGGCAGTTCTACACCGCCATCCCCATAATGCAGATTCTTCCCTTCTTTGCCCTGCTGGATGCGCTGGAGAGGCCGTATCAGACACGCCTCCTCGGCATGGACCTTCCAACCTTTGCAAGAAACAGGATGCTTCTCATGGTGGTTATAAACATAGCACTCAATCTCCTCCTCATCCCCAGGGACATAAAAAGCGTGGGCATCCAGCTTGCTGGCTTAGCTGGCACCGGGGCGGCGATAGCCACAGTGGTGGCGTATCTCGCCGGTCTTTTATATACTCGCATCGTCATATATAAAATGGATGGCACCGGCTTCAATGTCAGTGTGGCGAAGCATCTGGTGGCTGCCCTTGCCATGGGGTTTGTGACGACCTACCTCAACAATTTCTACACCCTCCAGAGATGGTACGAGCTGGCGGCCTTCTCCTTCCTTGCATTCCTTGTATATCTTGCCTTTCTAATTCTTCTCAGGGAATTCAGGAAGGAGGACTGGAATCTTTTCATGGACACCATAAACCCCCTGAAAATGATTTCCTACATAAAGGATGAGATGAGGAGAAAATAGCCATCTCAAAACTTTTAAAGCCCGCCTTTATTAAAAATCATGATTATAGCAGAGCTGGCCATCTTTCCCACCTCGGAAGGCACGTCGGTGAGCAGGTATGTGAGAAAGGCGATTGAGATAATACGGGAATCCGGACTGAATCATGAAACGGGAGCCATGTCCACCAGCATGGAGGCGGAAACGCTGGATGAAATATTTGAGGTCATAAAGAAAGCCCATGATGCCATGGTGGAGATGGGGGCAAAGAGGATTCACATAGATTTGAGGATAGACCACCGTCTGGATAGGGATGCAACGATGGAATATAAAAAGAGGGCGGTTCAATGATGGAGATATGGACGGAAAAATATCGCCCCTCAAAACTGGATGAGGTGGTGGGGCAGGAGCATGTGGTGAAAAGTTTAAAGGCGTATGTGAAATCGGGCAACATACCTCACATGCTTTTTGCCGGACCGGCGGGCACTGGGAAAACGACGTGTGCGATAGCACTTGCTAAAGAATTCTATGGCGATGCCTGGAGGGAGAACTTTGAGGAGTTGAACGCAAGCGATGAACGAGGCCTTGATGTGGTGAGAGGGAGAATAAAAAATTTTGCAAGAACCGCGCCCATAGGGGGGGCTCCCTTCAAGATAATATTTCTTGATGAGGCGGATGCCTTAACCAGCGATGCCCAGGCTGCTTTAAGGAGAACAATGGAAAGATACACCGCCACATGCCGCTTCATTTTATCCTGCAACTACAGCAGCAAGATAATAGAGCCCATACAGTCGAGATGTGTCGTCTTCCGCTTCTCCCCCCTTAGCGAGGAGGACATGAGCAAATTTCTTTCCAGAATAGCAGAGAGGGAGGGACTGGAGATAACAGAGGATGGAATGAAATCCCTGCTGTATGTGGCATCCGGAGACATGAGGCGGGCCATAAACGCTCTTCAGGTGGCAGCAAGTTTGAATAAGAGAATAGATGCGGAGGCCGTCTATAAAATGGCGGCGGTGGCGAGGCCGGAAAAGGCAAGGAATTTGATAGAAACCGCCCTTCATGGAGATTTTCTGAGGGCAAGGGAAATGCTGGATGAGATGTTCATGGAGGATGGGCTTTCTGGAGAGGATATAATAAGAGGATTGCACAACGCCATCTTCGATGTTTCCATTCCGGAGATCAAAAAGGCGGAGATAATAGACAGAATGGGAGAAATAGAGTTCAGAATGGTGGAAGGAAGCAACGAGAGAATCCAGCTGGAGGCGTTGATTTCATATCTCGTGGCCATGGGCAAGGGCGGAAAAGAATAAGGGGGAATGGGGTGGGGAGGCGAAACAAAGAGGAGAAAATGTTTCGTTAACCCCATTCCCCTCAGGGTAATAAGCGATACCCTTTATAATTTTTTCTTCTGAAATGTTCAAAGGCATATGACCCCATTAACTTTAAATATTACGGCGTAATTTTGAGGCATGCATGGAGAAAAGGCGCCCGGCTTCTGCCTCCCGGATGTAGCGGCAGAGACAGCAGATATAATTCTGGTGGACAACAATCCATCGCATGTCCCCCTTCTCATGGAATTCAGCGCCCTCACATACAGGAAAATGCTTCAGAATCTCGGACGGGCGACAGGATATGATGTTGCCGCCATTCCACTGGCAGCAGGTGTTTTATATGGGTGGGGGATAATAATATCTCCCGCCGTAGGAGCATTGCTCATGTCGTTGAGCACCGTCATTGTCGCCATAAATGCAAAGTTGATGGGGTGATGAAATGGGAATACTGGAGTTAAAAGATGTGAGTTTGAAGATTAATGGAAAGCAAATATTGAGTGGGCTCAATGTTGACTTCTGGGAGGGCCATGTTCATGCTGTGGTTGGCCCCAATGGAGCGGGAAAGTCAACGCTGGCCTACACCATAATGGGGCTGGAGGGGTACCGCAACATAGACGGCGAGATAATCTTCGAGGGCGAACCCATAAAAGATTTGAATGTGACAGAGAGGGCCAGAAAGGGCATAACGCTCGCATGGCAGGAGCCGGCCCGGTATGAGGGGTTGAGCGTGAAAAAATTTCTCATGGCCTCCGGAAAAAAAGTGGATGTGGAGGATATTCTGGAGAAGGTGGGATTGGGCGTTGAGTATGCGGAGAGGGCCGTTGACAAAACATTGAGCGGAGGGGAGAGGAAAAAGATAGAACTTGCCTCCATTCTCGCCATGAAACCGAAGCTTGTGATGCTGGACGAGCCCGATTCCGGTATAGACGTCGCTTCTTTAGAAAAGATTTTCGAGGCAATAAAAATGCTGAAGGAGGAGGGCACAACGGTAATACTGATTACTCATAGCCTGGCGGTGCTGAAGCAGGCGGAGCATGCCTTCCTCATGTGCAACGGAATGATTGTTGACAAGGGAAGGGTGGAAAAAATAATTCCCTTCTTTGAGGGTAAATGTGTGCCGTGCAGGCACAAGAATATGCCGGAATTGAACGGGAAGGAGGAGGATGAAGATGGATGTTGACCTTGCAAAACTGGCTGAGATAGATGAGGCATTGAAGGATAAGGAGACGGCCCATGTGATGATAGATAGGAACAAGGTGATAAGCAGAAACGACATCCCGGGGCTCAGGATTGAAACGGTGGAAAAGGAGGAGGGTGTGGATGTTAGGGTAGTTGTGGAGAAGGGAGTTAAAATAAGTAAGGAAGTCCACATGTGTTTTGGCGTTACCCACGAGAGGGCATTGCAGAAGATAAATATGGATGTGGAAGTGCAGGATGGGGCGGGTGTTTCAATACTCTCCCACTGCATCTTTCCAAAGGCGGAGGACATAAAGCACATAATGGAGGCAAAAATCCGGGTGGGGAAGAATGCCGAATACATATACACGGAAAAGCACATCCATGCCATGGAGGGAGGAATAAATGTTTATCCGAAGACAAAGGTGAGGGTGGATGATGGAGGGCATTTCAAAACAGACTTT
Organism: Thermoplasmata archaeon; assembly: GCA_021162065.1. GTDB lineage: Archaea > Thermoplasmatota > E2 > UBA202 > JdFR-43 > JAGGZK01. The sequence goes on along the minus strand of JAGGZK010000017.1, from coordinate 73,289 downwards.
GAACTGATAAAGGGTAGAGTCGGCATACTCGACATAGATTATGAGGTGGAGGCAGGCAAAAAAGCGTGGTGGAAATGTCCACCAAGGTGAATGGGAGGGGAGATGACACAATAAAGGTGAAGGAGGTTGCATTTCTGGTGGGGGAGAAGGCAAGAGGGGTGCTGAACTCCAGGATTGCTGTACGGAATGAAGCAAGGGCAGAGGTATACAATAAGATGGTGGCCACCGCCGCCTATGCCCGCGGTCATGTGGACTGTAAGGAGATTATTCAGGACAGCGCCAGCGCAACGGCCATACCCATTGTGGAGGTTCGCCATCCGAAGGCGCATGTCACCCACGAGGCAGCCATAGGAAGCGTCGATACAAAGCAGCTGCAGACACTTCTGGCAAGGGGGCTGAGTGAGGAGGAGGCGGTGGATCTGATAGTGGAAGGAATGCTGGAAGGATAGATCTTACCATACCATTGCCCCACAGCCACAACCTGTGAGAAAAATTTATATATTACTATTAAAATTATCATATATATGATAGAAAAAATAGAGAAGAAGGTGGCAAACATAATGAGGCATTACGGGCTTGGAGAGGCGGAGGCCAAAGTAATGGGCGCCCTTGCCACACGTGGAGAGATGAGTGCCAAGGAGATTTCATCCCATACCGGATATGCCTATTCCACCGTCATAAACACCCTCAATTTCCTGAAAAGGATGGGAATGGTGGAGAGGCGGAAAAAAGGAAGAACATCCTTCTACTCGGCCGAGGTGGACTTTTTGGAGATGATGAAGGAGGAGAGGGAGAGAATACTGAACATTTTCCATGAACTGAAGGAGGACATGAACTCCCTGAAGAAAAAATCGAGGGAGAAAATGAGAAAACTGGTGGAGAGCGTTGAAAAATCGATAAGATACATGAAGCACGGGGAGGGAATATGACGGGCGGAAAGGATACATCAGACACCATAGGACTGCTGGAGACGACCATAGGAAATCCAGTATCCAGAAAGATACTCTCCTCCCTCAGCAAGTACTGCGAGAGAGATGGGAAGAATAGGATAGAGGTGGCCATAGAACTTTTTACGGGAAGGAGAGAGGACGCATGCATGGCCTGCAGAATAACGGAAAGAATCGTAAGAAAGTGCTGCTCAAGGGAGGGGAGGCCTTTGGAATGGATGAGGAGGAAATAATAAGTAAATTCAGCGACCCCTTCTGGGGGAAGGCGCTGGCCTCCACCATAAAGGGGGTTGCTCTCTTCGGCATGCACCGTCCCTTCATCAGCGGGGCGCCATATCTGATAGTGTGGGACCTCACCTACTCATGCAACCTCAGATGCAAACACTGCTATGCCAACGCCGGCAAGCCGTTGGAGGATGAGCTGACAACGGAGGAGGCAAAAAGAGCCATAGACATCTTTGACAGAGCAGGCGTCGTATCCATCGCCTTCTCCGGCGGGGAGCCGCTGGTGAGAAAGGATTTCTTTGAACTTGCGAAATATGCCGCCAATAAGGGAATGTATATCGCCGTTGCCACCAATGGAACCCTCATCACACCCAGAATGGCGGAGAAGATGAAAGATGCGGGCGTAAAATTTGTTCAGATAAGTCTTGATGGCGCTTCCCCCGAAACGCATGATGCCTTCAGGGGCATAGATGGGGCCTTTGAGAAGACGGTGGAGGGAATAAAAAATGCCGTGAAGGCAGGATTTTTTGTGGAGGTGGCAACAACGGCAACAAGGTATAACCATGAGGAGGTGCCCTCCATAATAGACCTGGCGGAAAAACTGGGAGTCAACTGGTTCATGCTGTACAACTTCGTACCCACCGGCAGAGGGAAATTCATGGTGAAAAATGATTTGTCTCCGGAGGAGCGGGAGGAACTTCTGAAAATGCTTTACAGAAAAATGAATGACTCGTCCCTCACCCTTCTTTCCACGGCACCCCAGTTTGCCAGAGTTGCCCTTCAGGAAAATAGTGATGATGACGTAACCATAATGCCCACCCACTTCTATGCCGCCCGTCTCTCAAAAAAACTGAGGGCGCTGGCGGATTTCATAGGAGGATGCGGGTGCGGACGCTTTTATCTGGCCATGAGACCCAATGGCAATATTGAACCGTGTGTTTTCTTTCCCCTCACCATAGGCAACATAAGGCGGGATGACTTCGAGGGCCTATGGAGAAACAATAAGATATTGAACGAACTTCGCAACAAGGATTTGCTGGAGGGGAAATGCGGCGACTGCCCCTACAGATATCAGTGCGGCGGCTGCAGGGCAAGGGCGTATGGATATTTCGGGGATTATCTGGCCCCCGATCCCGGATGCATAATAAACAGGGATAAATATCAGGAATTGCTCACCCATTGAGCATCATTTGCTGAGCTTTATGGTGTCCTTCACCAGTTTCTCTATTCTTCCAAGGCTCTTCTCTATTGCCCTGATCTGTTTTTTCTGTTCTTCAGTAAGCCCTCCATACCTCTCCTCGTTGAGAAGATGGAGATAACCCTGGGCTATGGAAAGGGGATTGAGGAAAAGATGGGCCACCCTTTCGGAGAATATCTTCTTCAAACTCTTTTCCTCCTCCCTGCTCTGGAATGCCATTATGCATATTCTCCTGCCCCTGTCACTCATTCCGGTGAGGCGCCCGTACAGGAGATGATGGACGCCATAGGCATCTATGAATTCAAACTCCACCTCCTCCGTCTCGCTCCCCCCAAAGATTCTATCATTTGCCTCCAGTATGGCATCTCTATCTCTCGCAACCACAAAATCTGTGAATCTCTTTCCCTTCATCTCAGCCAGGCGATAACCAAAATTGTTTTCCACATGCTCATTCATTCCCCTCACAACAGCATCCTCATCAAGAACAACCATGCTGACGGGAATATTGCTCAGTATTTTCCTTATGGAAAGCAGTTCCTCCCGGTGGATATGGCGGGGAAGGAAGGGTATCTTGTCTATTCTCAGAAGAAGTTCCCTGCATCTTCTTATGCTCACCTCCGTTATGTTCATCTCCCTCCTTGCCTCCATTATCCTCTCTGCAAACTCCCTTCTTCCTATCTCCTTCATCAATCTCCTGCCAGAGAGCTCCACCATCTCCCTTCGCAATTTGGTCAACCTTGTTTCCAAGTCATTCACCCTTTCCATCAGAGATTCCCTGAGAAGAAGAACCTCCTCCACATATCTGCTTATCTCGGGGTGGCGGGATGAAATTATGTCATATAGTTCCTCCCTATCCCTTCCATGAATGATGAAATCATGAATATCCGGCATTTTAGCCTTTGCCTCCAGTTCTGCCACCATTTTAAGTCCTTCCGAATACCACAGGGGAGCGAATATTAACCCTCTTCTATGCTCCTCAAAGGCGTCCGCCGGAAAATAGATTATTCTCTCATTTTCATCCCTTATCTCATATCCCACAATCTCGCCCACACTGTTTCTTATGACCCTCCTAACCTCTCCCACCTTCTCCCCCGTATCTTCAAAGTAGACGGGCATTCCCATCAGTCTTCTATCCCTTCTTCTGGATGAATCAATATGGAATCTTATGCTCCTCCTGATGGAAATGAAGAATCTCCTTAACTTCCAGTAAATGCTCATATATCACACACCTCCGTCATGGCAACCGGGTCAATGCTTTCCCTTATGCGATGGATGAGAAATGAAATTGCTATAGCAACGGGGAACTGGATGAAAAAGAGAAAGATGGCAAGAATGAAGGAAAGGGAAACATATTCAAATAGGATTGCCACATTCATTCCGGCGGCAGAAATCATCCTTGAGATGAATATGGAGGAAATGATGAAGGAGGAGAGGAGAGAAACTATAGCAATCTCATTCTTGAAACGGGCGCCCATAAAATATGCCGTTGAGGCCACGGCCATGGCGGCGATGAATGCTGTGAGTAAAAGATTGCCCACACCGTCGAACAGCAGGGGGATGAATGGAATGGTGGCGAGAGAGGCAAAAAATATTTTTCTGTTCGCCACCTCAATCCACATTGCCATATTTCTTATTCCGATTCCCATTATATTTATTTTGTTCTGGAGGTAATGGATGAGGGAATAGAGAGGGCGGAGAAAGGTGTGAAGAGGAATTAAAACGAAGGAGAGATATGCTCCCGCCATTATGGCAAGCTCCACCATAAGCGAGATGAGAAGGAGCAGGAAAAGGGTGATTAGAGAGAGAAAGAAGGCAGAAAGGAGAGAGGTGGCAAAGATGCATATTCTGGGGTTTATATCATAGAAGAAATGCATGATTTTTAAGGGCATAAGAATCCAGTAGGGAGAGGAATATAGATATACACTCCCTCTCGCTTCCCCATAATATTCCACCGTTTTTCCCTCTCCGGAGTGGAGATAGAATATGCTTTCCGAGAGATTTATCCTGTCATTATCGGAAAAGATTACGCCCCTCACAGGAAGAATCGAGGGGTTATACACAGGGATGCCATCCCTGAATTTTTCCTCATTTTTTTCCATGGAGACATGGTCGTAAGAAAAGAAGGAGGTGAGGAGAAGGAATGGAATGAAAAGCGTCATGAGATAAGCGGCGGTTTTCCTTACACTTACCTTCTCCGCCCCAAATATCATCTCGTGCAATTTCTCCTTCATCCCTTTTCCATTGGGCAGCCATAGGGAAAGGAGCGAGAGAAAAAGGGCCACGGAAAGGATGAAGGGAGTGAAAATGATGTAATGGCGGGCGGGCTGCGGCTCCCCCCATTTTATGGGCATGGACAATCTTCCAACACCTTCCCTCACGAATATCCATAAATAGCCGGCAATGGGTATCCTGAAGGGCTGGCTGCCCACCATTATGGCTCTGCCGCACAGATTTGTTTCCCCCACCATTGGTTCAGGCACATGGGGGCCTTCCTGATCCGTGAAATTGTTGGCATCCCCCTTTGTTATAAACTTCCCGTTCCTCACATCAACGACCCTGTGAATCATAAGGTTGCCATGAACGCTTCTGTAAACTATAACATCTCCCACCTTTACATCATCAACATCGCAGGGAATCCACGGAACAATATCTCCTCTGCTGAGGGACGGCTCCATGGAAGAGGAGGAGACCACACTGAGAGGATATGCCATGCCGGTGAGAACGGTGACAAAGCGGGAGATAAGGAGGAGTATTACAGCAATGAAGATTATGTCCCCAATTATTCTCTTCATGTTCATTTTAACCTCCGTAATAGGAAAGGGTAACATCATGCAGCACTGGAGTGACAGACGTATCTCCTGTCTCCAGATAGGCGATGAACTTTATGTATCTCCTTCCATCATGCCCACTCCATATCTCGCTCCCGCTTGTGGTGTAAAAGGTGGAGTTGCTGCCATCTGGCCCGGCAAAATCGCTCCATGTGATTCCGTCATCTGATGTGGAAATCTGGAACTTTATCGTTGTTGCAGATGGCAGGGTAGCGTTCCACTCGACTCTAACATAATCGGGGGAAATGCCGGCATCATGCTCGCAGGATATGATGTACCCCTGTTTGTGATAACCAACCTTCCATGAAATGCCCCATGAATAGATGATAGGAGACAAAGAAGTGGAGGTATTCATCTCAGCCATAATCCTTATCGCCTCCATTCCTTCCAGGTGTGAGGAAACGTTGTAACCCATCTCCGCCTGGGAGGCGTTTATGGAGCATATTACATCGCCGCTGGATGCATTTATTATCCTGTAAACAATGGATGTATTTGCTGGAACATAGGAATGGGCATGAAACATGCGCCAGGATGAGATGTTTTCCGGATGTATTATGGAGGAAATAATGCTTCCGTTGCTGCAGTAAAAGGAAAGGTTTGCCGTAACTGTAAGATTATCCACCCATACCCTTTCCTCTCCCGCCAAAGAAGCATAAAAGGCAATTCTGAAATTTTGGATGCCGTACGTGGCCATATCTATGGCGGTGCTGTAGAGAATCCATGTGTTGTCGGGGCCAAGAAGGTCGAGGCGGGAGATGAGATGATAGGTGGAACCGTCATAGAAGTAGAGGCGGAAATCATTGGGCTCTATTCCGCTCTTTCTGAACCAGAAGGTGAGATGTGCTGAGGAGGCGGAGGAGAGATCTATATCATCCGATACCAGGGCGCCGTCGTTGGTTCTATCGGCCATAACACTGCTTAGGCCATCATGGCTCTGGGATGTGGTCAGATACCACAGGGTTGGATAGTTATCATCCCATTTGGAAAGGTCGCCCTCGAAATCATCCTGGAAAATGTTCACGCTGGTGTAATATCTGCGTAGAATAACGCTTCCATTTTCAATGGTGGTGTTGTGCGTTGTTTCATCCGCCCCTCCTCCAAAATAGTCGAGCCATGAGGTGAGGGACTGCTCAGCCCCCATATCCACCTCCGGCTCCTGGGCGGCATATTTCCTTATTCTCACATCGTCTATGAACCATCCCCTGTAGTTGTTGTAGAGGGCATCAACGGTATCGAAGTAAAACCTCACATATCTTGAGGAGGGTGAGAGAGGAATGCTGAGGGATATCCATTCTCTTCTGGAGGGATTGGAGGAATCGTTGTACCATATTTCATTCCATGTGGTGTTGTCGGCGCTCTCATACACGGCCGTGATATCATATCCACTCCATCCCAGGTTTTCCACCTCCCTCCAGAACCGGAAATCCAGTACGGCGTTTTCTGAAAGATTGAAGGCTGGAGAGATGAGTTCTCCGCTGTTGGCGCTTCCGGTATCATAGTTGTTGCTCATCTCCTGCCCATACCATTTTGAATGCCCTCCACCATAAGACATGCTTGATGTGGTGTGCCATAATCCGCTCTCAAACCATTTTTCATCTCCTTCAAAATCATCGAAAAACAGGAAGGTGGCAGAGCCATTGCTCATTTCCGAGGCATGAGAGTTGCCATAGTACATGTATATGGTTTTTGTTCCTCCAGCGGGGATTGAATCCACCTTCACCCATATTATGCTCTCCCCGGAAGAATTCCATTTCTCTATCCAGTAGGAAAGCAGGGTTCCGTTGCTTACAAATCTTATATCCCTTCCATTCATCGCCGTCCTGCTATAGTTGAAATTGCCCGGATTCAGAACAATGGGAATCTGGTATTCGCTGAGAGATGTGGAAGCATCGCTTATATTTATTTTCATTCTATATCCCCAGGATTCATTCCACCAGGAATGCCATGGAAAGCATTTTTCAAGCATCACATTCCCCGGAGAAACGGAGGTGTTGACATTCATTCTGCCCGCCGTCCCACTGCACTCAAAATCGCTTCGGGATGTGACTATCCATCTGGAGAGAGATGCCACAACGGAGTAAGAGTAATCCACATATTGCCTCCCGTATTCGCGCGCATGGAGAATTTCTGAATCGATGGTTCCAAGTAGAAAGGTTATGAAAAGAATCAGCATCGCAGCAATGAGTTTCCATTTCATGTTAGCCCATCTGAAGGAAGAGGGAGGCGGATATTGCCATAACTATGGCAATGCCAATCAACAGCAATATCTTCTTCTTTAGACTCATGGGTAGGGAAAGAGGGAAGAGTGGTGAGATTATTCCTCTGCCTTAAAGGTGAACTCTATGCTTCCAGTGTAGGTGTTTCTTGTGGCTCCCGAAGTATCTATAGATATCTGCACCCATACAAAGTCGGTGCTTCCGTTGTGGGCGGCAGGGGTGGAATCGGCATATTTTATGCTGTCATCGCTATCCCATGAGGTTGTTGTGGAACCCATGGTTGTGTCATCGTTATCCCCCGCAGAAAGAAGCCAGTACCCTTTAGCCGTGGTTCCGTCCCATATCAGGAGTTTTTCAGAATCGGCGGCAGCATCTGTTGTGGCGCTTGAATGGAGCCATATTCTCATATACTGCTGTCCGGTGCCTGTTATGGAAATATTGGTTATGTTTATGGTGAAACTCTCCTCGTTAACTATGGCAAAGGCAGCGGTATACGTCTTATTCATTCCCTGAGGTATGTCCCCAAACACCAGTCTCATTGTCCCTGTATTGTTGTCCACCACTCTGAGCAGTCTATGGCCATCGGTGGCATTATCCAGAGCCACAAACCTTATCAGACCTTCAGAAGGATGCACCACATCAAAGGTGTATCCGACTGTTATCCTTGCGTACTGGGTTGCGACTGCCGCAGATAGTACCACCACTCCTATTCCTATCAGCAATACTTTTTTTCTTACATCCACATTTACCCCTCCAAGGAGTTAGCGAGCCAGTGTATATAAGATTTGCTAAATTTTTCGTAAATTAGATGATGCATAAACCACACATGATAACGCTTTTTTATGAGATTGAAATCACGTATTCATCGCTTTTCGCCGTGTTTCCGGCGGTATCCATCGCCACCACGTAAAACACATGCTCTCCTTTCTCCATCTGTCCCAGTTCCACACCGTATCTCGGCTCATTGCTTATGTTGGCAAGAGCATCCTCCTCATGGCGGGGCTGAACCGGATTGGAGGCGTACATGAACATTTTTTTCTCCACCCCATCCACTATAATGGAGACATTTCTTATTTTATAGAAGGAAGGGGTAACAATGGCATATACCACCACATTATCATCTTCCGAGGGTGTTGAGGGAGTGAAGGAAATGTTTTCTATGACTGGAATCGCATCCTCTCCTGCCACGGTGAAGTTGATGCTTTCAATGCTTTCAAGCCCGCTCCCGTCCATGGCCTTAATTTTCATCCCATGGTCCCCCGGTGGAAGGGAAAGGGTAAAATTGAAGGGGTTCTCCGATGAGATGGGCTCACCATCAATATAAATCAAGAGAGAATCGATATCCCCATTATCCATCGCTTCTCCTTCTATTCTGACATCTCCATCAAAAACCATTCCTTCCCTGGGGCTTTTTACAACAATTTCCGGTGGCGTGAAATCCACCACCTCCACCTCATATGTCCTCGCAAAATCCCCGCATATCGCAACCACTTCATGTTTTCCTATCGTTGCATTCCATTGTATCGAGAAGTTGCCTGAGACATTGAAAACCTGCTCTCCTATCCTTACCTTTCCATTTCCTGTGGAATAGCCATTGATATAATTCATCCCCGCATTCAGAAGTCCTGTGGAGGGTAAATCGAGATATATCATATTTCCGTCTCCATAAATCGAGAGGGAGATGTGAAGAAGCACTCCTGTTCTGGTGGCCGTGTTGTTGAAGACAATGTAAACATCGTTCCCCTCAAACTCATCATGGCCATCTGAGGAATAAACATATCTTGAGCATTCAAACTTCTCGCCCCGTCTGTATTTTTCAAAATTCTCCTCGTCCATCACAAAGAAGTTTACCTTTGCATCCACATCCTCCATGCCATATTTCCAGTCCCATGGATTTCGCTGCTCCTGATATCCCCTGCAGTTAAAATCGAGAGAAAAGCGGTAATCTCTTCCAGCTAAGTTGCCCACTTCCATATTCATAGTATGCTTTCTATCGGGAATCACAAAAATCACCCTTGCATTCCTGGTGGAATTCTCTTTCAGGGAGACAAAATACTTCATCCCGTTGCTTTTTCCCACGGAAAAGGGCCCATAATAGAAAATATCATCCTTCTGCACCATGATGAGATAGCTGTGCCCCAGTCCCAGACGAAAGGAGCAGGTGCCATTCATGTTCGTATAGTTCCATGTGCTGGGAAGAATCCATGGTATCAGCCCAGGAACGCGTTCATGATAGAATTTCTTCATCTCATCGTATCTCTCCTGATATTTTTTTCTCAATTCCTCCGGCAGTTTTGACCATAAAGCATCTATATATTTCCCCCATAACCTATCCTTAAAATTGTTTGCCTTCCATGAGCCGAATACCATCACTCTTGCCCCATCCACAGGTCTGCCCAGGATATCCCTCACCTCCACCCTTATGCTTCCCATGTCGCTCTCATGGATATATTTTGGAGTCACGTCATATATGCTGCTGTCGCCGTTCCACGCAAAAAGGGCGGATATTATTTTATCCCATCCATATCTATATTCTCCATAGTTCGCCACGCTTCCTCCCTCATCCGCCCACCAGTTATCGCACTGATGCCATCCCCTCTCCCAGAATTCGCGCCATACATGATCTTCGCCAAGGTCATTTATCCCCACCGTGGGAATAAGCGCCGCCCTCTGGGCGGCAACGCTGAGTTGCTGTATCTCCCCGCAGAATCCATTATGCTCGTGGGCAATCACATTGGGTTGGCCGGGTCTGTCTCCTGTGGCATACTCCGTTATTGTCTTCCCTATCCAGTAGTTGATTGCCTCCACGGCGGTGGGATGATTTTCCATGCTCCATTTCCAGGTTCTGTGGGCGGGAGGGCGATAGGATTGATTATCCCATAGATATTCTATCCCATGCAGTTTCTCCATGAGAAGCGGGTAGCCGATGTCGTTGTGGTAGAAAAGATACTCCCTCCAGAATTTGTTATAAACATATTCCGCATCCTCAAAGGTTATGCGGGGGTGCACAACATACCAGTAATATATGCCCATGGGACATGTAATCTCCTTTACACCATCATCATCGAGGGTGCGGTATCTTATGGTGGAGGAGCCGTTCTCAAAATCCACCACATCCACATAATCCAGATACTCATCATTGCGATATATGAAGTAGGCATTGTCGGCAAGCAACTCTGGAGAGGGCATGGCATTGTAGGGGGATGTGGCAATGGAGAAGGCAATCTCGTCCACATATCTATCGCTGGAATTCAGGATTAAATCCGCATATTCATCCCCTATTCTCTCAAACTGCCTTCCGAGACGCCACCTTATCCATTCCGGCGCCTTAGAAAGGGCCATTCTTTCTTTAATGCTTATGTTTAGATTTTCCTCCTTGAATTCCACACCCGTCTGGGGGCTGAAATGAATGTAGAAATCGCCTCCGGGTTCTATGTATACCACCTTATCAAAACTTCCCATGAATTTGCTGGAATCTGAAGGGGTAAAACCAGTGAAGGTTCCATAGGACGGAAACACCATGGCACCCACGGCAATAAGGAGCAGGAGAATCCTTTTCATAATGGAAAATGCTGTGGAATTATAAATCTGTTCTGGCAGGGAAATAAAAGATAAAGCCGGCGAAGGGATTCGAACCCCTGACCTGCTGATTACAAGTCAGCCGCTCTACCGGGCTAAGCTACGCCGGCTTGAATGAGAATAAGAGGAGATGTTAAAAAATTTTATGGTCGATGAAATTGCATCATGCAAGAAGTTTGAAAACAATGTAGGTCACTATTATCATTATTGTTCCATGTCTCAGACCAGCGAGCATTTTTCCTTCCGATAAGGCCCCAGCCACTATCCCGCTCCCTATGGCCTGGGAAATGGCAGTGGAGATATAAATGAAGTTGTATTCCTTCAGAGTGAGACCCGCGCTTCCGCCTATCAGGCCGCCCGCCGATTGCGCCGCCTCATAAAGTTTTGGCAGGAACATGGAGGAGAGGGCCATTATAACGGAAAGAAAGACGAAAAAGGAGACGTATATTATCATGAGGTACATCTTCATCTCAGTTCTTCTTTCCGCCTGAAGAATCTTTATTTCCCTCACATTCTTCGCCGCCGCTTCTATGACATCCGCCACCTTGCCGCCCGCCTCCGATGCCTTCACCACCATGGTGGTTGTTCTCTGAACAAGGGGCGTGTTTATGGCATCGCCAAACCTCTTCAATGCCTCGCTGAAGGGGAGGCCCCAGGAAATCTGCACCGCCATTTTTCTTATGTAGGGAGTGAGATATCCATAGTCGCCCCTGGCAGCCATCTCCACCGCCCTTGCCATGGTCATTCCCGCCTTCCTTGATTCAGCCAGATCTCTAAGGAACTCCGGAAATCGCTCCTCGATAAGATTCATCTTTCTGTACCTCGATGCCTCGTAGAATCCAAAGGGACCTATGGAGGAAAGTATGGCAAAGATGGCAAAGTCGATGGCGTTATCCTTGGTAAGGGGGATGCTCCCTATGCTCCTGATTTTTTCCAGCTGAACCAGAACCGCCAGTATGATGAAGAGTGCCGCAAATATGGCGGAGGATGCGAGAACCAGTATTCTGTAAAGGGTTTCCACATCATACTTTTCCTTTATGGTTCCTGTTCTCTCCGGAAGGATAAAGATTATGTAAAAGATGATGGCCACGAGTATGGCTATGCTCAGGAAAATCAGAGCATACCCCCACTGCACACTGGAGAGGGTTGCCCCTCCGGGAAGTTTGATGATGGTGAATATGTTTATCAATATGAAAGCCACTATGAGGCCCACCACCGACAGATAAAACCAGTTTCTCCTGTAAAGCACCTCCTCCTTTACCGCCCTGCCCCTCTCATAAAGGCCAGTTACAGATGCTATGGGAGAGGGCATCTCTCCCCCTGCCATAAGGGATGCCATCCAGGAAACAAGGGCTATGTTGAGGAGAAACAGGGGGTCAGCCATCTTTATGAGAATGGGGGAGGCGTTTTCGGGGAGATGATATCCTATGTCCATCTGGGAGGCTATGACTATGACCGCAAACACCAATGCAAAGAGAAGAAATATGGGGTAGGCGGCGGTTTTTTCCACCGTGGGAACGGAAAATACGGTGTATAGCATGAGCAATATCACCGCTCCCAGCAGAATGTCTATGAGCACCCTGGATATCCCCATTCCGAGAAAAACTATGAAGGAATTGATGGTGGTGGTGAAAATCAGAAGAATGAAGGAAAAGAGGGAGGAGAAATAATATCTCCATTCCCTCTCCCTGTATTCATCGGGCAGGAAGGGAAGCATGTCCTCCTTTATCCTCCTCTGAATCCATGAAAATATCAGGAAGAGCACTATGGAGGCAGCGAGAAGAACATTGGAGAGGGTGTAGGATTCCCTTATTCTGAAAAATACGGATGCAGCAATAACCACAAGCGAGAAGATGAAGGCGAACAGGGTTATTCTCTTTCCTATCATTTCACACCTCCGGCGACATGGATTGGATAGCAAGTGCAAATCCAAGATTGGCAAGCGGAAGCATCACAAAGGCGAGCAAATACATTATCAGCCCCGTGTTGGAGCCACCACCGAAGAGGGCCATCACCGAGAACATTATTATGAGAAACAATGGGGCTGCCACCACCACGGTAACATAGCTTTCCGCAAGGACTCCCAGAGTCTCGAGGAACTCCTTCTGCAACCTTCTGTTCTCCCTCATGTACTCGTCCGCCTTTGCCAGGAAATACCTTTTCAAATCTCCTCCAGAGGTTATGGTGGTTATCGCCCCCTGGATGAATTCCTGAAATCTGATGGAGGGCGTTCTGTTGGCCGCATTCCTCAGGGCGGTAATTATGTCTATGTTGAATATGGCTATGTCCCTGTAAATCCATGCCGCCTCCTTGTGCACCTCGCCATAGACGGGCTGCTCCGCCAGATTTTTGAAGATTTCCGCAGGGGTTATTCCAGCGGTCGACATGGCCGCAATGAAATTCAATGCATAGGGAAGCTTTGCCTCTATGTCCTTCTTCCTGCTGCTGGCCTTGCTCTCGGGAATCATCATGGTGATGAAATATGCCAGGGCTGCCAGAAGAATGGGAGAGGGAATTATTATGGCAAGAAGTTTTACCGGAAGGGAAACAAAGGCGGGAAGGACAAAAAGATACAGCACTATGAGAAAGATGCCGGCTACAGCCCCCATTATGCCATTCATCCATGCAAAGGAGATATATGCCTCCGGCCTTACCTCTATGAAGGCGCGCTCGAGAGACCTCTTTATATACTCTATCTGAGTGGACTTCGCTGCCTTATTTCCGAATATTTTATAACACAGGGCTTGATACTTTGTCAGCATTTTCTCTCCTGTCTTTTTCTATCATCTCCATAATCTTATCCGGATTCTTATAATAGCCCGCCACTATGTGGCCCACATCCACATAATGTTTTATCCCCTTCTCCATGAGCCATTTTATGACTTCCACCCTCTTGTTGAACTCCTCATTCAACTCCCTATCCGTCCAGTTTCTGAACTCTGCTATCCTGTCCATTACTTGGCCTTTACCATAATAATCGAAGGTATCCTTTCTGGGATTCCACTTGAATACATCGTTGGTCAGAATATCTTCGGTAGAGGGATCTATGCCCACCACCTCCACAATCTCCTTTATCCTCCTCACCCTCTTTCTTCCTATTCTCACCTGCGCCTGTATGGCCACTATATCCAGTGCCTGTAGTTGTATTCTGGGAATATTTATGGGCTCTCCTTCAAGGCGGTGAATGACGGAGAATATGGAATCGGCGTGCATTGTGGAATATACGGTATGGCCAGTAGCCATGGCCTGGAACAGCACCACCGCCTCCTCACCCCTTATCTCTCCCACTATGATGTACTCCGGCCTCTGCCTCAACGCCGCCTTCAGGAGTTCGAACATGCCTATTCTTGTCTCATCGCTCTCCCCGGATGTCTCTCTGGTAACGGATGCAATCCAGTTGGGATGGGGAAGATTTATCTCCCTCGTATCCTCAATGGAAACTATCTTTGCCTGGGGAGGAATGAAGAGGCCCAGGGCGTTTAACGTTGTCGTTTTACCTGATGCAGTCCCTCCGGATATGATGGCGGAGGCGCCATGCTCTATGGCCATCCAGAAGTAGGCGGCCATCTCGGGCGACATGGTGTTGAACTCCACAAGATGAACGGGTGTGAAGGGCTCCTCCCTGAACCTTCTTATGGTGAAATTGGAACCCATGGAAGAGACTTCCCTTGCCAGACATGCCTGCAATCTTGAGCCATCGGGCATGGTGGCATCCAGCAGAGGATGGGCTATGGAGATGTGCCTCCCGCATTTCTGGGCAAGTTGAATAACAAAGGAATCCAGCTCATTGTCATCCTGGAAGATGACATTTGTTTTCATGGATTCATAATTTCTATGATAGATGAAGATGGGTGTGCCGGCGGCATCGCAGGATATGTCTTCGATCATTATGTCCCTCATCAGGACATCTATCTTTCCGTAACCCAGAAAATCCCTGATTACGTAGTACATTATCTTCTCCCTGGTTGTATCGTCCATGCTTATGGAATAATCCTTTATTATGCGGTCCACGTTTTTTCTAAGATAATCCTTGGCCTCGTCCTCGCTGAATTCCGTCAGCTCTATATCCATGGTTTTCAGCAGCGTCTCCTTTATGAAATCCAGCAGTTTTTTCTCCTCCGTCGTCATCTTCGGCTCGAGCACCTCGTAGATATACTCGTGGTTTTTGTTATCGTATAGCACCCTCACATAGGCATAGGGCTTTGTTATGGGATGAACCTCAACAACCTCTATGTAATCCTCGCTGGGAGGAGAAAGATCCACCATTTCCTTGTAGTCCTGGGCAAATTTCGTGATATCCTCGCCTCTCTTCATTTTGGCGATGTATTCCCTTGCCCTCATCTTCTCTTCCATCTCCTGGATGTTGGCAAGCTCGTCCAGCAGTTTTTTTCTGTTGACAAGAATTTCGCTGAGTTTATATTTGTTAAGGAGTAGGGCTGCCTGCTTCCTCTCTTCCTTTTCCTCCTCCCTCTGCAATTTCTTCATCTAAACCATTAAATTTTCAACCCTATATATAGATTTATACTTTTTACTGGAGCCGTCCTTTTCCTTTCATGCTTCATTTTTCCTCCTAAAAAAATTAAAATATAACTTCCCCATACGTTAGCAATGATTGAGGGAAGATGCATCACTTGCGGCAGAGGACTTGCGGACGAGGGCTGTGTTCAGTTTCCATGCCCTGAATGCGGGTATGTAATAAAGAGATGCAACGTCTGCAGGAATCATTCTGCCAAATATAAATGTCCGGAATGTGGATTTGAGGGGCCGTGATAAAATGGGAAAGGTAGGTATGAGAATAAGGGTTATGCCCGCCGAGGCAGGCATAGATATGGAGAATTTTAAGGAGAAAATAACGGAAGTGCTACCCGACTACGCGCAGCTGGTGAATGCCGAGATAGCGCCCGTTGCCTTTGGATTGAAGGCGCTGGTGCTGCAGGTGATAACGCCCGACCAGAGTCCTGACGAGTTGATAGAAAAATTAAGAGGCGTAGAAGGAGTGGAGAGCGCAGAGATAGAGGATTTGAGTTTGATTTGATTACTCAAACAGCCACTTTATTATTGCCATCTGCGCCCACATCCTGTTTTCCGCCTCGTCGAATATTACCGATTGCTTTCCATACGCAACCTCTTTTGTCACCTCATAGCCATAGTAGGCGGGCAGGCAGTGCATGAAGATGGCATCCTCCTTCGCCTGCGCCATTATTTTCTCATCTACTGTATAACCCTTAAATATCCTCAGCCTTTCCTCCTTCTCCGCCTCATCACCCATGGAAACCCAGGTGTCTGTAACAACCACATCCGCCTCCCTGGCTGAATCTTCGCCAATCTCCTCCACTTCCACCTCGCCGCCGAGTTTTCTCGCCTCCTCAATGTAATATTCCTCGGGCCAGAAGGCACGGGGTGCCACTATTCTAATCTTCATACCTGCAATGGCGCACCCAAGAATGAGGGAATGGGCCATGTTGTTGTTTCCATCCCCGAAATAGACCATCGTAAGCCCTTTCAATCTTCCCTTCTTCTCCTTTATGGTCATGAGGTCAGCCATCACCTGGCATGGATGTTCCTTATCATCTAACCCATTTATCACTGGCACGCTGGCATGCTTCGCCAGCTCCTTCATATTCTCATGGCTGTATGCCCTGTACATTATTACATCCACATATCTGCTGAGTACCATGGCCGTATCCTGAATGCTCTCCCCCCTGCCAAGCTGTATGTCATTTTTGCCCAGGAATAGGGCATGTCCTCCAAGCTTCTCCATTGCCACCTCAAAAGATACTCTTGTCCTTGTACTGGACTTTTCGAAAATCATGGCCATGGTCCTTCCCTTCATTATCTTCTCGTAATTTCCCTTCTTCATTTCTATGGCATTGTCTATAATCTGCTTCAGATCATCCTTAACATCGAGCATGGAAATTATGTCCTTCTTCATGAAAAGTGGAATGGTGTAATGGATATAAATTTATCTCGCTACTTCCACACCTTTATGCCTTCCTTCTCCATCGAGACTATGTATGCTTTTCCCTTTCTCTTCTCTATTGCCTCCGCCACCCTCTCCGCATCCTCCGCCAAGGCAACTATGCTTCCTCCGCCGCCCGCGCCCGTGAGTTTTGCCCCGTACGCCCCCGCCTTGAGGGCGGCATTTACGAGTTTCTCTATTTCTTTGCTGCTTGCGCCCAGGGTATGGAGTATTTTCTGGTTTTTGTTCATCAAATCCCCCAGTTTCACGAAATCTTGGTTTTCCAGCGCCTTTTTGCCCTCCATGACTATGCCCTCCATCTCGTCCATGAGTTCCCTTCCAAAGGAGGAGTATTCGACGAATTTTCTTATCTTCTTTATGAGCAGCGGCGTTTTTGACTTTATGCCCGTATGCCCCACCACCAGATTTATGTCCATGTCAGTTTTCACGGGATAGATATACCATCTCCTCTCCCCCTTTTCCATCTTCCATACATATCCGGCCCTCTCCTCGGACCACGTGAGTATTGTCCCTCCATGCACACAGGCAGATGTATCGTTGGGGCTCGCCCCCCTCTGCACCTCATATTCCACCTCAAAACTCTTCCTGGCAACCTCCTCCTTATCAACGCGCCCCTTCATCGCAAGGAAGGCGGCAACGCAGGCGGCAGTTATGGCCGCAGAAGAGCCGAGTCCACTGGCGGAGGGTATCTGAGAAAAGGTTGTCACAGCCACCGGCTCGTTGATGCCCGTCTTCTCCATGGCCTTCATTATGTAAACATGCCTTCCCTCCTCCATCACCCTCCCGTTGACTGTGCATGTATCGCTTCTTTCCACATTCACGGCCACCTTCAGCGAGATGGCCATGGATAGGCACGGTTTTCCGTAAACCACGCCATGCTCTCCGAGCAGTATCACCTTTCCGGGAGATATGGAAACCATCATCTAAAACGCTCCTCCTTTACCATCTCATTCTGTTTAACCCCCATTTCTGCACCCCGCAAACACCCCCACATGTAAAAGAATGCAAAATGCATTTATTACTTTATTGTAAATCTGGATAAAATTTCGATGCTATTTTACCAATCTTTTAGATTTCAGCTTTTCCACTATGTTGTCTATATCCTCACCCGCCATCTCGCTCAGTTTTTCATGCAGTTCTTTCATCTTCAATGCCGCCTTTTTCCCTGCTTTCATCCGAAACATGGCATAGGCAGTCCTGAATTTCCTGTAGCGGTAGCCCGTAAGGTTGTCCGCATGGGCCACTATCATTTCCTCTATGGTAACAGGAGTGTAATCTCCCGGAGGTAAGCCGAGTTTCTTCGCCTCCTCCTCGTCTATGCCAGCCCCTCCATGATGCTTTATTATGTTAAGAATCTTTGATGGCAGCCCGTATTTCCTCGCAATCTTAACGCCCTCCACTATGTGCATTATTCCATGCGTCCTCGCCCTCCCAACATCGTGGAGCATCGCTCCAGCATAGACGGCATCCATATCTATTTTCCTTCCTTTTTCTCCAATCCTCCTGGCAATTTCCATGGCAAGCGCCGCCACCTTCCTGCAGTGCTCTATGACCGCCTTACTGCATCCCTCCCGCCTGAGTATCTCCTCGTAGTTGTATCTTATCTTCTTTCCCCTCTCAGTGGGCACAACCTCCATCACCCCCTCGAATTTTTTATCATTCCATCCCCCATCGGTGAGAAGATGAAGAAATACGGCGAGGGCGGCCACCTCCGAATGGGGCTGGTTTCCTATGGCAACATTGCGATGGGCTATTTCATAAAATTCTCCCGGCACCTTTTCAGAGCCGACGATTATGAGAATATCATCCCATTTTCTGATGTCGTCGATGCAATCCATTACATTCTCGCCATACATGGTGAGATGCACAATCCTTCCCTTCCATTTCTTGATGTAATCCCTCCATTTCACCCCCGTTTCTATGAAGAACTCGCCTCCAAAACGATTCACCACATCGCCCACGCTTTCCTCGAGTTTTTTATCGGGGGTGTCCACCACTATGCCATCGGCGCCGAAAGCCCTGGCTGTAAGAGCCACATGGGTCGTTATCCTCTTATCCCTGCCTATTCTATGCCCGTACCTGTATACAACCTTCACCATTTCTCTTCCTTGCTCTCTTCAGGCCATATGAGAAGAATGGTGCAGGCCGATGCCAGGAAAAAGGATACAAGGGGGTGTATTCTCTGCATCATGGTGAGATCGCTCATCAAACCGAGTTCTTCCATTCTGAAGGATACAATCATCAGGATTATGGCAACCATGCTCAATATGCCCCCTATGAATCCGCCCTGCGTGGCATTCACTTCAAAACGTCCTTCTATGAAGGAGAAGGCAATGGCCAGGAAATAGACGACGACGCATGCCAGAATGCTGTTTATTATGGAGAAAAGGAGTAAATAGTTGCCCAGAAGTTTGTATCCCATATCCACGAAGGCGAAGAAAACAATGTAGAATCCCAGGCCCATGAATCCCAGCCCCGATAGAAAGGAAAGCAATCCCTTGCTTATCTTTATCATAAGGGGAGAATTGGTATCTCTTAATAAAATTTTTCAAATGTTTCCGCTGCCTCCAATAATTCAGAAAAGATTCACGCCATAGGTGGGCTCTCTTGAAAGCGATAAAATTGCCTGGATGAATTCTCATGCTCAATGTTTCACAAACAAATTTATATAATCCTGCCAAATATAGAGAATATGAAACTCATATCCACCGGACTTGTGGCCGGACTGCTTGCCTTTGTGATGGTGAGCAGCACATTGCCCCTTTCCCTTGGGGATGACACTCCAATTTTTTCGTCTCCGGGAACCATAAGGCCCTACTGGTCCGTCACCTGGGGAGGAGAGGGCGATGAAATAATAAATGATATAGGAGTGGCAGAGGATGGCGTGTATGTATGCGGGGTCATCATTTCCTCCAATGCAAAAAAGGCGTTTCTCCTGAAATATAATGACAATGGAAAACTTCAGTGGAACACAACATGGAGTGGCAACGGAAATGCGGAGGCGGAGGCGCTGCAGATTTATGAAGGAAAGGTATATATCGCCGGCACCACGGAAGCAAATGGAAATGAGGATGTCTTCATTGCCTGTTATGATGGCGAGGGCAACAGCCAGTGGTTCACCACCTGGGGAGGGAGTAGTGATGATGAGGGAAAGGGAATTGCAGTGTACGATGACAAAATATTTGTGGGTGGCTCCACCAGAAGCTTTGGTTCCTTGGGCAGCGATGTGGTGCTGATAAAACTCAACATGGATGGAGACATAGCCTGGCATAAAATATGGGGCGGCTCCAAGGATGACGGAGGAAATGACGTGGCGGTAACCCCAGATGGGATATTTATTGCCGGCTATACATCCAGCTATGGCTCTGGAGGAAAGGATGTTCTCGTATTGGGATTCAATGATAAAGGGGAGTTTCAGTGGATGAAGACCTGGGGGGGAGAAAGCGATGATGAGATGATGGGAATAATATACTCCCGTCCCTATCTGTACACCGCAGGAGTTACCTCCTCCTACACACCCCATGCCCTCTCCATAAAGTACGATTCAACGGGAAACATGCTTTTTGAGAGGAGATGGGGGGAGGAGGGGGAGGATGAGGCAACGGATGCGGCCATCTATGAAGACACTTTCTACCTCACCGGAATCACAAAAAGCTATGGCAAAGGAGGGGATGTATTTCTTCTGAAATATGACTCCGACGGAATGCTTTCCTGGAGCAAAATATGGGGCGGAAAAGAAGAGGATAAGGCAAATGCGATAGCCATATATGACAAAAGAATTTACATGGCTGGCTATACATCCAGCTATGGCTCTGGAGGAAAGGATGCGCTCATAATAAAATGCGGGCTGGAGGGAAGGAGATCATTCTCCCTTACCTCTGGAGAGTTGCTGATATTCCGCAATAACGCCCTTTATCTTGGGGGAAGGGAGATAATTCCCCTTATTCCGGCATCATCAGGGGAAACAGGATTTGCGTCATACTCGTAGTCACTTCCCCTTTACCCTTTCCATCTGCTTCTCCAGCGCCCTTACCGCATTTTTCAACGCCTGTATGAATCCCCATCCATCCCGGGAGGCAATGAATATGCCGTGGGGTGTGGTGGCCCTTATCCTGCAGTGAACATGTGGCAGGCCATGCTTTCTCTCCCTGTATTTTTTGAGATACACATAGAGGAAACCATCCTCCAGAACCGATGAGTATTTTCTCAGGAGCTCCCTCATATGTGCCATTCCCTCTTCTCTGTCGAAATCCTCTATTTCATCCGTTTCACCGCAGAACTGGATGAGTGTCTTTTCCTCTTTTCTGCTGGCCAGCGGCTCAAGTATATCCTTCACCGTTATTATGCCCACAAGCTTCTTTCCCTCGCCAACAAGCATTCCACCTATTCCTCTCTCAAGCATCTCTTTTATGACTTCTCTGAGCGGCGAGGAGGGAGGCATCATTAAAGGCTCATCTGTCATTACCCCCTTGACGGAAATTTTCAGATACCTCTTCTTTTCAGCAATAAACTCCCCATATTCCGGTTTTTCCTCCGGATGTATCACCTTATCAATTATGTCCCTGAGGGTTATCACGCCCACAACCTTCCCGTCATCCACAACTGGAAGACGGGATATGCTGTGCTCCCTGAATATCTTTATCACCTTTCCTATGTTGTCGTTGGGGGAAACGGTTATCACATCCCTGGAAAGGAACTTCTCCACCCTCTCTTCTCCCAGATCCTCTTCCATAACATGCCTGAGTATTGCCTCATAACCAACAACACCAACCACCTTTTCTCCATCAAAGACGGGAAGATGATACATCTCGCTTTCCAGCATCAGCCGGGCTATCTTCTCCACAGTATCGTCCTTATGCAATTTGGGCGCGTATTTTAAAAAATTCTTCACCTTGGCAGATGGCGGAATCTTCGCCCTCAGAACCTCCTTTCTGAGTAATACTCCTTTGTAGTTATTTCCTTCCATCACCACAATCACATCGTTGTTCTCAAAAAGAGAGAGGGCGCTGGAGAGGGTATCGTCCGGGCCAATAACGGCAAACTCCTCACCCATTATCTCCTCTGCCCTCATCTTGCTCCCTCCCTTTCAAATTTCTCTGCTATCTCCATGTATCTTTTGAGTTCGTCCTTGGTAATGGGTTTCACCTTCTTCAGTGCCTCCTCGAAATGTCTCTTCCTTATCTTCAGTTTGTCCATCTCCTCCTTCTTCATCTCTCCGCCCTTCTGGATGTACTCTCTTATGGCCGCCATCACCGCCTCGTTGCACACCGCTGCAATATCCGCTCCTGTGTAGCCTTCTGTCTTCTCCGCCAATTCCTTTATGCTCACATCCTTCGCCAGCGGTTTCTTTCTCGTATGTATCTTGAATATCTCCTCCCTTGCCTTTTTATCGGGAGGCGGAATGTATATCAGGCGGTCAAATCTGCCGGGGCGGAGAAGGGCGGGGTCAATTATGTCAGGGCGATTAGTTGCCGCTATGACGGTAACATCCCTCAGCTCCTCCAGTCCGTCCAGCTCTGTAAGCAACTGACTTATCACCCTCTCCGTCACATGACTGTCTCCCATGCCGCCCCTGGAGGGAGCGATGGCATCTATCTCGTCAAAGAATATTATGCACGGCGCCGCCTGCCTTGCTTTGCGGAATGTCTCCCTCACCGCCTTCTCGCTCTCACCCACCCACTTGCTCAGGAACTCCGGCCCCTTAACGCTTATGAAGTTTGCCTCGCTTTCCGTTGCCACCGCCTTGGCAAGCAACGTTTTTCCAGTACCGGGTGGGCCGTAAAGCAGTATTCCCTTGGGCGGCTGGGCGTCCATGTGCTGAAAGAGTTCGCCGTACTTGAGCGGCCACTCCACCACTTCTTTGAGTTCCTGCTTAACCTCATCCAGCCCGCCTATATCATCCCATCTGACATTTGGCGCCTCCACCACCACCTCTCTCATGGCTGAAGGCGTCATACTCTTGAATGCCTCGTAGAAATCCTTTCTGTTCACCACCAGTTTGTTGAGTATCTCGGCAGGTATTGTCTCCGCTTCCAGGTCTATATCGGGCAGCACCCTCCTCAGGGCTCTCATCGCCGCTTCTTTACAGAGCGCCTCCAGGTCAGCTCCTGAATAACCGTGGGTCATCTCGGCAAGTTTGTCCAAATTCACATCCTCGGCAAGGGGCATTCCCCTGGTATGGATTTCAAGAATCTCCTTCCTTCCCTTCTTGTCGGGTATGCCTATCTCTATCTCCCTGTCAAACCTTCCTGGTCTTCGGAGAGCAGGGTCTATGGCGTTTATTCTGTTTGTTGCCCCTATGACAACAACCTTTCCCCTCTCCTCAAGCCCATCCATGAGGGCAAGAAGCTGGGCAACCACCCTTCTTTCCACTTCGCCACTCACCTCTTCCCGTTTGGGAGCGATGGAATCAATCTCGTCTATGAATATGATGGAGGGGGCATTCTCTATCGCCTCATTGAATACCTTTCTTATGTTCTCCTCGCTCTCTCCGTAATATTTGCTCATTATCTCCGGTCCGCTCAGTGAGTAGAAATTGGCATTCGTTTCATTGGCCACCGCCTTGGCAAGCAGCGTTTTTCCAGTGCCTGGAGGACCATGAAGCAACACGCCTTTGGGTGCCTCTATTCCCAAACGTTCAAACAGCTCCGGATGCTTCAATGGCAGTTCTATCATCTCCCTAACCTGTCTTATCTCTTCCTCCAGCCCCCCTATGTCCTCGTATGTAATGCGCGGGATCTTCATTTCCTCCTTTGCAACCTTATCACTCACCTTTATCTCCGTGGTGGCGCCTATCACCACCGCCTCCGCAGGGGGCGAAACAGATGTCACCACCATATCAAGTTTTCTTCCCATTATGTTGAGAGTTATCACATCACCCTTCGTGACAACCCTCCCCTCCATTATGTGGGAAAGATACTCATCCATACCTATGATTCTCAATTCCTCGGTGGGCGCAAAGGTGACCTTGCTGGCCGTTTTTGCCTTCGCCTTTCTCACCTTCACCTTATCGTCTATACTAACTCCCGCATTTCTCCTCGTGATTCCATCTATTCTCACTATCTCATTTCCGGAATCCTCGGCATAACCGGGCCAGTATATGCAGGCAGTACTTTTGTTTCCTTCAATCATGACAACATCGCCGGGCACCAGCCCAAGCTCTTCGGCTATGCTTCTGTCTATCCTCGCCACTCCTCTGCCCACATCGCTTGATTTCGCTTCCTCAACTCTGAGAACCTTCTCCACTCTATTCTCCTTATTCATTTTCATCACCTCCTTTCAATCTTCCATAACATAAATAAAAGGGGAAGGGAAGAGAATCAGTTTATTTTGATTTTCTTTCCCTTCTTCTTCGGCTTCAATTTCTTGAGTTCCACATCCAGCACTCCGTTCTGATAAGTTGCCTTTGCCGATTTCTCGTCCACCTCCGCCGGCAGTTTCACCTCCTTGTAGTATTTTCTGTTCTCCGTATCCACTTTGATTCTCAGCACGTCATCCACCACCTCCAGTTCTATATCCTCTTTGCTGACTCCCGGCACCTCTGCCGTAACACTGATTTTGTCATCACTCTCTATGACATCCACCAGTGGCTCTCTCACCTCTTCCTGTATTCCTGTTGCTCCTGTCTTTCCGGGGATGTTGCCGAATTCCTGTATGTGGGGCTTGCCATCAGGCCCTATCCTCATGCTCCATCCGTATATGAATGGCCCCCCTTCCTCTGGTGATGGCATCTTGCCCTCCATGGCATCCCTCATTATCCTGTTCATGTAGTGACTCATTCTGCGGAATCTCTCGTCAAACTCGCGGAATATGTCGTCAAACATCCAGTCATCAAACCAGTCGAATGGATCCTTATTTTTATCCTTGTCCTTTCGCCATACCATTTTCATCACCTCGAATTGTATATTAGTTGTTATATAAATAGTTTACGCTCATTTTATGAATGTTATGGAAGGGAGGAGGAAGGCGATGAGGGCCATGAACATGGCGATGAGAGTGTATTTTCTTGCCCCCTCATCATTTTTCGCCACCAGAAAAATAGAGTAAATGAATATTGCATCGCTTATGGCGAGGAGCAGAAGGAAAAGAGGGTTGTGATAATACCTGGAATCCACATTGAAAAAGAATGGGATGAAACTCAGCACCACCGCCGCCATAATAAGGAGGGAGGCAAGAACATTAGATTTTTTTATGCCGAGATAGTGGGGAAAGGATTTTGTTTTTCTTATTTTATCCCCTTCAAAATCCATCACATCTTTTATTATCTCCCTTCCCGCCCCAGAGAGAAAGGCAAGGAGGGCAAAAAAGTAAATTATGGCAGGAATGTTCTCACTCACCGCTACCGCCCCAAATATGAAGGGTATGGCCATAATAAAAGCGATGTAAAAGTTTCCTATGACCTTTATTTCCTTGAGTTTGACATCGTATAAAGTCGCCACCACAAGATTGAAAAGGGCAATGTAAAAGCATGTCCTGTTCACCATGACACTGCTTAAAATGCCGAGGGGAGAAAGAATGGCATATGTCAGGAGAGCCGCCTTTGGGGAGATATCCCCCCTAACAAGGGGACGGTCCATCCTTCTATTTTTCTTATCCACCTCGTAGTCAAAATAATCATTGAGAGCAAAGGTTCCCATCTCAAGGAAGAGTGCCGTGAGAAATGCGAAGAAGTATTTATCCACTTCCGGCATACTTCCCGCTATCATGGCGCCTATTAAGATGGCGACATAGAGCATTATGCCATGGCCTGCCCTCGTCAAATCGAGGAATGCCTTTACTTTTTTCACACATTTGAATGAGGTGTATCTAAAAATGTTTTCTATTTTTGAACCGGCAAGATTTTACATGCTGCCATAACGCCTCCCTTTTATTCTATCCCCTTTGCCGTGATTCTGAATTCCACGCATGCTCCTTCCTCGATGCTCCTGTGCTTTACCAGAACCGCTCTTCTTCTTTCCCCCCTTTCATCCACCCTCTCCACCCTTATTATGGTCTTGGCGATGTGATCCATGCTTCTCCCGGCAAAGGGTTTTATCTCGTCGCCCGCCGAGTACACCTGGCTGGTTATGATAACAGGTATGTTTTTCTTCCTTGCCTCTATCTGGAGAGTAACGAGTTGCTTCGTTAGAGAGCGGGTTGCCATGGTCTCGTCCTCATTCATTTCAAGGCGGTAGAAGAGGTTGGCGCTATCCAGAATTATGATGCCCGCATCTATTTTGCATGCTTTCTCCACCATCTCCTCCTGTTCCTTGAGGGAAAAGGGAATGAAAAAAAGCAGATTCTCCAGTTTTTTTCTATCTCCGAAAATTTGCAGTAGGCGTTCCTTCGAGATGCCCTCCGTATCTATGTAAACTGCTTTCCTCCCCTCCTCGACACAGCTCCTTGCGGCCTGAATGCATATGTTGGTCTTTCCGCTCCCTCCCTCGCCATATATCTCCGTTATTATTCCCTTTTCTATGCCGCCTTTCAAAAGTTGGTCCAAGGGGCAGTGGAGGGGAAGTTTTTCATCCACACTGATAATGGGGGCGTATCTAAAAAAGTTTGTCTTCATGGTAGAGAGGTATAACTATTTTTCCCTCCCTTCCCACCTCCATAGCGTCCCCTTTTACATACATCATGGCCGTAAGGGCGCAGATATACGCATCCAGTTCGTGCTTATTTTTTACCTCCAAGCCCAGCATTTCCTCCATTTCCCTCCAGTTTCTGCTGTAAAATCCCATGATTTTGGCTGTGGCTGTGGGAAAAACCTCAATGATTATGGCATCGTTCTTTCTTTTCAACGCCTCCCTCAACTTCCACGCCCTCTCTGTCAATTTCTTCATCCCGCCCATGGTGGGAGGCAGGGCGCCGTATTTTTTGAGTATCGCATCCACATCCCTCACCTTTGGATGGGGCATGAGGGGGGCGTCGATGGCTATGATATCCGCCTCCTTAACCGCCTCCACAATTTCGTTATCCCCATGGAGAGTGAAAAAGGATGGCTTCTCATCCAGAACGCACACTCCTGTGGGATTCTCGGGGAGGGCAGCAGGGTCTATGCCTGCTATTTTTACATCCATATCCTCAAAAAAGTTTCTTCTGTCGAATTTCATCCTCTATTCTCTTAACCGTTTTCCAGCTTTTTCTTACATGGGGTGGCATCTCTCCATATTTCTCAAGCCATGCCTTTATGAATTCTATTGTTCTCTCATCACTGGGATATCCGCTACCCAGGGGCATTTCCAGTTTTTTCTCCAGTTCCTCCGCAATTTTTTTTATTCTCGCATCCCTCTCCACCTTTGCCACTATGGAGGCGGCAGATACAATGGCATATTTATCATCCGCCCCATGCTCGCATATTATCTCACAATCATGCATGATTGACTGGCGAATTAAATCTTTGAACGCGTTTTCATTAGTACTGGCCGCATCTATGTAGTACACATCCGCCCTCTCCATGTTGGCTATCTTCGCAAAAATATATGCCTCCAGCTGATTCATGGTCATTATCTGGCGAAGATTATCAATATCCTCCGCCTCCACCACTATGAAATGATGAATGAAATTTTTCTTTATGTACTCCGCAAGCCTCTCCCTCCTATGCCTTATGAGCTTCTTTGAATCCCTCACCTTCATCTCCAGCAGTTTATGCTCTTCCTCTGCGTCCATCCATACGCCCGCCACCACCATGGGGCCTATTACAGGGCCGCGTCCTGCCTCATCCATTCCACATATCATTTTATCACTATCTCTCCATACTTCCCGCCCCCTCCCGGAATTATCTCCACATTACCCTTCCTGAATGCCTCGATGGCATGGGCCACGGCAGGAGGCGAGATTTTCCTTATTTCATCAATATCAACATCCAGGAGTATTTCAATTTCACTCCTCCTCCTTGTCATCTCCTCCCATCTTCTTCTTACGATGGAGGAGTTTGCATCCTCATTCAGTGCCACCGCTATTATTTCCGCCAAGGGAAGGATGTGCACATACTCGCCCCTCCATTCCGGATGCCTTGCCTCCTCAAAATCAGCCAACTCGTTAACTCTATCTCTCACTCCCTTTTTTATCACGCCTCCGCATCTGCATTTCCATTTCATTTCCCTTGCCTTTTCCATGTCATATTTTCTGTGGCATGAACTGCATGCAGTCCTGTTGTATTTCCCCTTTTCAGGAGGGAAGCCGGCATTGCATTTTATCTTGCCCTTAAGAATCGCCTTCCTTATCTCATCCCAGGTTATCTCCTCCACTTCCAGCCGGTTGAATTCTCTGCCCAAACGATGAGGGGAGGGAGAGTGAGCATCGGAATTGCTGAGAAATGGGATGCTTTGCAACTCCCTTATTCTGTCTCCATAGTTAGTATCTGCGCTTAAACCAAGCTCCAGGAAATGGGGTTTTCTGCCATAATAATCCAGCACGGAATCGAAGTAGGCATAGAGAGACGTCCAGGGTGTGAAGGCATGGGCAGGGCCAATAAGGGCATTGCATTCCAGGGCGATATCCATTATTTCCATTCCATTCATATTAAGGCGAGGTCTTCCCTCATGCTCCATTCCGCTGGCCTTCCTTTTCACCATATCCCCAAATTGATGGGCCGCGTCAAAATCGGGAAAAAGAAGGAGATGATGAACCCTGTTCATATCCTCCACCTCCACACTCAGCAGAAAATGGATGCCATCCACCTCTGCCATGCCATTTCTGTAATGCCCCCTTATCTCCCTCTCCCATATGGGATGGAGGCAGTCGCCAGTGGCAACAATATGAAGCCCCTTCTTTTTCGCCCCCTCTGCAATGCTCTCCATGCTTATTTTGGAGGATGTTCCACCTGAGAAGGAGGAATGGATATGCAAATCTGCGTTGACAAGCATAATGAAAAAAATTTTATATTATTAAAAATATCCTTCCACCATGAAGAAAATAATAGCCATTCTGGCGGTAATGGGTGTTATGCTTGCCATACCGGCTAGCAATGCGGTGGATTTTGAGATAAGCGTTAATGATGCAACAGGAGACGTGAGCAATCCGGATATAGACATAACGAAGGTGTGGACAACCGTGGAAGGGGACAAACTCGTCTTCCATCTACAGGTGGCCGGCAACATAGACACAACGTGCACATATAATGTTATGGCGGACAATGGGCCACAGGAGATAGGAGCGATTTACAGCAATGGATATGCGGTTTTTGCTGGAACAACATCTGCGGGACAGCCGGAGGTGAGCATAAGTGGGGATACGATAACAATGAAGATGCCCTATGGAATGGTTTCCTCATGGAATGTCTTCACCATAAAAGCCGTTACGCAGGACAATGGGGGAAATACCGACTGGGTGGTTTCCGGTGAGGAAGGCAATAATGGAGGAGATGAGGGAGGAGATGACAATGAAGATGTAAACCCGGGAGATGAAACACCAACGGATAAAAGCATAGATGTGAAGATAACTAAGGTGGAGTATTCCATAGAGAAGATTGATGATGGAACAAGATGGCACACCAATATCCTTATAGAGGGTACAACTAACGGTGTTGATCATGTATCCCTTTCTTTCGTAACATACTACAAAAATGGAAGTTACGATGTCTCTGGATGGATGGAAGGACCTTTTGAACTTCCCGCCGGAAGTTTCATGGGCAACGAGATAACAAAATTCTTCTTCAATTCCACAGATGGCAACTGGAATAAATGGAAACTGGAAATAGACGCAAAATATCCCGTCACAGAGCCCACCTATGAATGGGTGGATGACAGCAAGGAGGTGGACAAATTCGTCATATATGCAAGGGCCTTCAAGGATGCAGAGGAAACAAAATGGAATCAGGCGAAATATGAAACGAAGCCGTCCTTCACCTCCAGCGGAGCAGTGTACACTGGCAGCAGCGAAGATAATGAAGGCGGAGGAGGAAGCACTCCCGGCTTTGGAATTGTGGCAGTAATGGCGGCGATGGCGGCGATGGTTGCCATAAGGAGAAGAAAGTAATCCTTCCCCCTTCTCTTTTCATTTTTTGCGGAGAAATGGTTAAATTTTCATCCCTATTTAAAACCATGATTCAGGAAGTGGAGATAGAAAAGCCGGAGGAGATAAATTTCATACTGGGGCAGAGCCATTTTATAAAGAGTGTCGAGGATTTATATGAGGTAATGGCCAATGTGCCTGGGGCAAAATTCGGCATTGCCTTCTGCGAGGCATCCGGGCCATGCCTCATAAGGTATGATGGGAATGACGAGGAGATGGTGCAGCTGGCGATAAAAAATGCTGAGCGCATTTCCGCCGGCCATTCCTTCATAATATTCATGAAAAATTGCTTTCCAATAAATGTGCTGAATGCCATTAAAAACGTGCCAGAGGTGTGCAGAATATTCTGTGCCACCGCAAATCCCACAAAAGTGCTGGTGTATGAGACAGCCATTAATGGCGAAGCAGGAAGAGGGATAGTGGGGGTTGTGGATGGATATAAAAGTAAAGGCATAGAGGGAGAAAAGGAAAAGGAGGAAAGAAGGGAATTTCTGAGGAAGATAGGTTATAAGAGATAAACCTACTCTCTTTCCTCAAAGAATGCCGCCAGCATGCGGGCAAATTCCTTAAAGGGCATTGTCCTCGCCACCACTTTTGTGGCGCCCTCTTCCTTCAATTTTTCTGCCCAGTCGGTATCGAACCAGGCGGTGTAACCCCATATCATGGCATTGCTGTCCATCTCCAGTATCTTCTCTGTGGTCCTTACTCCATCCATTTTCCTGTCCAGCCCCTCGCGATGCATGTCTATCTCATCCAGCGATTCCCTACCGGAAAGATTCAAATCCATCACAACTAGATCCGGCCTCTCGCCTTTATCCATCAACTCCTGATATTTTTCTATTGCCTCCTCTCCGGAAAGGCAGGATATTATTTCGGCCTCCACCACCTTCTCCAACTGGGATTTCAGGAGGGCATGTATGTCCTCCTCATCATCCACTATCATTATTTTTCTACTCACGTATCTCACCCTTTGTGGTTATATTTTTAACTACCTTTTCTACCCTATCAATCGCCTCAATGGCTTTGAGAATATTATCCTTTCCATCATCCTCCTCCAGGGCAAGCTGGAGATAGCCTTTTGCTATGGCTATAGGATTGAAGAAGTAATGGGATGTATCAAGCTTAAATCTTCTTTCCTTCTCCAGTGCCTCCCTCATCTTCTCCTCCGCCTCAATTTTGGCTATTCCAGCTGCTATTTCTTCTGAAATGGCACGGAGTATTTTTCTTTTGTCATCGGTGAAGGGATTGTTTTCCCTCGATGCCACCTGCAAAACTCCGCACACTTTCCCTTTAACAAGTAGAGGAATGGTGTAGAGTTCCTTAATCCCGTACTTCTTGTATAAATCTCTGTTGAAGGCAAGGGGTTTGTATCTCTGGATATTCCTTAGATATTTCTCCTTTGCTTCCAAAAATACCTTCACCGCAACCCATGGTTGATCCTTTTCAAGAGGATATTCCTTTACTATTCTCCTCATCATCTCCTTCGGATAACCAAGATGAGCCACAGGGATTAGAGCCTTTTTGTCTCTGGAGTATATGAATATGCTTCCATAATCAATTTCCAGAACATCCTTTATGCTTGCCAGTAAATCTCTGCAGAGTCCCTCCACGGTATCATTTCTATTTATACCCATGCCTATCGAGTAATGCAGGTTGGAAAGTTTGCTTATTTCTTCCTGTGCTTTTATTCTTTCTGTGACATCTCTCAGCATCCCTATTACTCTGTAACTTCCTCTCCCCACATCCATCGTTGATGCCTCCACAACCCTCGTTTCTCCATTCTTTGTTATTATCCTGAACTCATACCTTGAGGGAATCTTTCTCCTCCTTCTTCTCGCCTTTTCTCTCTCCTTTATCTTTTCAATATCATCTGGATGGATAAGAGCCCAGAAGGAGAAATCTTTGCTCAGCAATTCCTCCTTGCTATAACCTGTAAGTTTCTCAAAGGCAGGGTTAACATATTCAAATCCTCTGGGAGAGACGATATAAATGGCGTCATGGGCATTTTCCACCAGGCCCCTGAATCTCCTTTCACTCTCAGCCAGTTCTTTAAGCAACCTTTCTTTATCAGTCACATCATGACATACATTGATGATTTCCCTCCTGCCAGCGAACTTGCGAATTGTTGCATATATCTCAAATATGCCGTAGGTGCCATCGGCCCTGCGAAGACGCAGTTTTTCTATTGCAACACCTTCTTTTCCTGAAAATAATTTTTCCATAGTATCCAATGCCTTTTTCATATCTGCGGGATGGAGAATGTTTAGGTCCAGCATATTTTTACCAACAACATCCTCTTTCTTAACTCCAGCCATTATGCAGGCAATTTCATTTACATCAGTAACAACAAGGTTTTCATCATAGGTGAATATTGGAACACCTGCATTTTCATATAACTGTCTGTATCTTTTCTCACCTTCCCTCAGCTGTTGCAGTATAAGCAATCTCTGATAGGCAATGCCTGCCTCTCCTATGAATGTTTCAATAAGTTGTTTGTTTTTCAGTTTCTCTCCCTTTCTCATAATGATGGTAATGTTGCCAAAGAGTTTCTCCCCCCTTATGATATCCATCGTATAGATATCGCCAATGCCCAGCAATTTTTGGATGGTGTCGGCAACACGTTTCGATATTCTTCCGCTGGAGAGGTCATATATCCCATCAGAGAGTTTTACCACTTCTTTTCCATACTGTGCATACTTGTCCTTGTGGACTGGAAACTCCATGCCCACAATGTTTTTGCCAAGAAGATTAAGTAAGGTAGAGAGGTTCTTTCCCAGACCCTCCACCGATTGAACAACAATGGTTTTTGATCGTGGTTCATAGGATGACACCACCACTATGGCTTTCCCGGCTATATTTCTTATGCTCTTTGCTGTAAACCTGTAAAGTTTTTCCATAGAATCTATCTCATTGAATTTTGCCACCGACTCCGCTAAGAATGTGAGATTGTTAACGTAATTCACTCGCTCCGATATATCTCTGAAAATTGTGACAAGCTCTCCTTTACTGAGAGAAAATACGGAGATTTCTAAATATTTGCCAAGTGATTTGGAGAATATTTCAAATCTGGAAGAGCCACCTCCCAAGGCAATCTTTTCGTATTCCTCAATTAATTTGGTGTCTACATCAGGTATCACTTCTGTTATTCTCCTTCCCACCACATCTTCTGCCTTTAAGCCTGTTTCTCTTTCAAAGGAATTGTTGACTGCGGTGAAAACATAGTCAATGGGTTTTCCTTTCTTGTCCGTAACAATCTTATGAATTGCTATTGCATTGAGCGAGTTTTCAAACATACTGCGGAAACGCTCCTCGCTTTCTTTCAATGCCTCCTCTGCTTTTTTCTGGAGAGATACATCTCTTACAAATTCTACAACACCCACCACATTGCCATTTTCATCCTTCATGGGATAGCTGTAAAGTTCTATGTAATGCTTAAATGGGTCTGAAATGATTTCTCTCTCCATTTTTCCTGATTTGATGCATCTGAGTGTGGGGCATTTTTCACATGGGGTCTTTCTGTTATGGTAAGCCTCGTAGCATTTTTTGCCTACAAGAGGCATATTTTCAGCATACCATCTCTCCATTGTGCTGTTCACCATGCGAATGTTTAAATCTGTGTCAAGAACACTTATTCCATCCTGAATGCTTTCCAGAACATCTCTTAAAAATTTTTCGCTTTCCTTCAATGCCTTCTCCGCCTTCTTCCTTGCGGTTATGTCCCTCACTATGGTCATGATATAGTACTCCCCTCCCAATTTTACTCTGTTGAGAATGACTTCCGCATCAAAAGTGGAGCCGTCCAGACGAGAGTGTTTCCATTCAAAACGCTGCGGTTTTCCCTCCATCGCCTTCCTTATGAATTCCAATGCCTTCTTCTTTGAATTGTTTCCATCAGGTTGCTTCGGAGGGGAAAATTTGTAGGGAGTGGCACCTATTATGTCCTTTTCCTCACATCCAAAAATCTGGAGGGCGGCAGGATTGCAATGTATGAATCTATCGCCTTTCATGAGAAATATGGCATCAATTGCACTCTCGAATATGCCTCTGAAACGGGCCTCGCTGTCTTCCAGCTCCCTTATTATCCTTTTTAATTTTGTGATATCCTTTGCATGATGAACGACTCTGGTTATTTCACCCTTTTCAAAGACGGGTGAAACACTCACAATATATATCCCTCCAAGTGCTTCCATTTCCATAGTTTCCGTTTCCGATTTTTTTGAGCGCAATAATTTTTCCATGGGACAGCCCTTGGCTATTTTTCCATCTTCATGGAAAAATTCAAAACATTTTCTTCCCACCACCTCTTCTTTTTTCATTCCCAGTGCTCTTAAGGTGGCGGGATTGGCATCCAGTATGGTATGATCCCTTGCAAGAATGATAACGGGGTCACTGATGGAATTGAATATTGCCTCCCAGTCATCTCTCGCCTTTATGAGTTGCTCTTCCTTTTTCTTTAACTCCGTTATATCTTCAACCACTCCATCATAGTAAAGGGTTTTCCCTTCTCTGTCTTTTATTGCCACGGCACTCTCCCTCACCCATATCGTCGAACCATCTTTACGTTTCCATGCTGACTCTCCAACAAAATAACCCTTCTCCTCTATTTCTTTTATAAACCTCTCCCTTCCATATCCCGGCTCATAACATTCCTTTTCATTCAAATTTCTTTTCTTTAAATCCTCCTCATTTTCATACCCCAAGAGTTTTACCAGGAATGGGTTTGCCGCCAATATTCTGCCATCTGGCGTTGTCCTGTATATACCCACGGCAGCATTTTCAAATATGCTTTTGAATCTGTTTTCACTCTCCTGCAGTTTTTCCAGAAGTTCCTTTCTTTCCGATATATCTCTAACTATTACAAGTTCTGCAGGTCGCTCCTCATAATCTATTATTGCAACAGATAATTCCACATAAACCCTGCTTCCATCCTTTCTCAGAAGAACGGTCTCATAGGTGGTCTCCACCTCCTCTCCGGATGTCCTTTTTTCATATCTTTCCTTCAGTTTTTTTATTTCTTCAACAGCAACAAACTTTGTGAAATCCTGGCCAAGCATCTCCTTTAAAGTATAGCCCCCCATTTCCAGGAGGCGTGGATTCGCATATTTAATTTTTCCATCCTGAATTATGCCCACTCCGTCATTGGCGTGTTCAACAAGCGTGCGATATTTTTTCTCGCTTTGCCTCAGTTCATCCATAAGTTTCTTTTTTTCAGTGATGTCCTTTACTATCCCCAGAGCATGAGGTTCGCCATTATATATCACCTTATTCATGGCAAGATCAACGAAGGCGATGCTTCCATCGGCCCTTTTAATTTTTAATTCATATCTCGCCCGTGATTTCTCCCCCCTCAACGCCTTTCCCACATCCCTCACTATTTTCTCGGCATCTTCTTCATCCAAAAACTCCAGCAGATTTTTTTCTGTTGCCTGCTTTAAAGATTTAAGGGCAAAAATCTTGAAGAAGGCGGGATTGGCGTAAACAAGTTTGTATCCTTTGGCAAGAAATATACCATCCATGGAATTTTCCGCAAGTACACGGTATTTCTCCTCACTTTCTTTCAATGCATCCTTTAACTTCTTACTCTCGGTTATGTCCACCGCGGCAACTATTACTCCCTCCTCCGGCTTTTCGGGATTTGCATACCTTGCGTAGAGAAGGCAGTCGAAAACGCTTCCATCTTTTCTTTTCCATCTTGTTTCCACCTTCGCTATTTTCCCTTCCTTCAATGCCTTCTCTATCTCCCTTCCCACCCTCTTATATTCCTCATCGCTCTCATACAGAATGCGAGCATCCTTGCCCAGAGTCTCCTCCGGGCTATAGCCTGTCATACGATACATGGTTTCGTTGGCCCATCCAAGAATGCGATTGATGGTGAATCCAATGCCGATGGGAACGGCAGAAAGGATTGCCTCCCTCAGCACCTCTTCCTCATAAAGGGCCTTGGACAGATTTATTGTATGTATGGCTAACGAGATGTCATTGCACATTTCCTTCAGCAGGTCTATCTCCTCCTCATAAAAATCTCCGTCTTTTACTATGATGGTCAGAAAGGCAAATTCATCTTTAATCACCGGAATAACAGCTATTTTTCCTCCATTGAAATCCTCTATGATTTCCTTACCCTCCTTCTCCGCCCTCTCCCTTAATTTTTTCTCTTCCTCAACTTCATGCAACCTGCTGCGTATCTCATCATCTCCAACAGAATACTCTCCGCCATCCATATCCAGGCATACAAAAAGATATTTCTCCACTCCTGCAATAATGTCGCAGGTTTTGCGAAGCAATTTTTTCACATCTTTCTCCCTCTGTATCAGCTGGTTCACATCCTTCAATGCCTTTAATAAGTCGTTCATGTGCTCCAGTTTTTCCTCATACTCCTTCTGTTCCCTTATATCAACGATTATGGCGGATGAAAAAATCAGGTTGCCTCTTTCGTCCCTGAATGGAATGATGGTCATCAAAACAGGGATTTCATTTCCATCCTTCGCTTTTCTTACCGTCTCGAATTTCGCCCATCCATTTTTTAACGCCTTTTCAAATTCTTTCCTTTGTTTTTTCTCATCCACGGCCAATATGCTCATGTGTTTGCCTATGATTTCCTCTCTACCCCATCCAAAAATTTCTTCCACTGCCCTGTTGACATATATTATATTCCCATTCTCATCAACGCTCACCACCGCCTCCTTTGAATGCTCCACTATGGAGGAGAGCATTTTCTCCTTCCTGTTTATCTCCTCTCTCTCTATGGCCGCCTTCACCGAAGCGGGTAAACGCTCAAAATGGCGCGGTGTTTTCAGAACATAGTCATCGAGACCCCGCTTCATGGCCTCCACCGCCACCTCCTCGGTGCCGGTGCCGGTGAGCATTATTACGGGCGTGAAGGGGCTTCTTTTTTTAATCTCCATCAGAATTCTTATTCCATTGCTCCAGTGAAGATGATAATCGGTGATAACAACATCATAATTTTCCTTCTCGAGGCATTCATGAAACTGTTTTTCTGTCACCACCTCAACAAATTCTGCATCGGGATACGCTCTGCTGAGGAACTTTATGGCTATCTTTCTATCGTCTGGCTCGTCGTCTATAATAAGAAATTTCATGCCTCTCAGATATATACCAAAATTTTATATATAAATATTTTCTCCATCCACTAAAGATAATTTGCTTAGCCCATAAAGCATTAGTGAGAGGGAAGTTCAATCCAGAAGATGCTACCCTTTTTCTCCTCACTCTTTACACCGACTCTCCCATTCATTTTTTCCACACCCTTCTTCACTATCGCCAGTCCTATGCCTGTGCCTTCATACTCCTCCCTCCCGTGCAGACGGGTGAAGAGATCGAAAATTTCCTTCTGCTTTGCCTTTGGAATGCCTATGCCATTATCCTCCACATATATTCTTGCCCTGCCATCCAATTTTCTTCCATATATCCTCACTTTTGGCTTTCTTTCGGAAGGGACAAATTTTATGGCATTGCTTATGAGATTCTGCATCACTTCCTTAAGTATCTCTCTATCCCCATACACAGATGGAAGGGATTCAATAACTATCTCTGCATTCCTTTTCATTATCTCATCTCTCATCTCTTCAAGAATTTCGCTCAGAAGAGATTTCATGTTTATCCTTTTCTTTCTGATATACCTTTCTTCCATTTTGCCGTAGTCCATCAACTTTTCCATCATCCTCTCCATTCTTTTGCTGGCATTCTCTATTCTCCTTATCATATCCCTTCCTTCCTCCGGAATATTGTTTCCATATTCACTCATAAAAAGGGAGGCGAAGGTCTTTATGCTTCTGAGAGGCGCCTTCAAATCGTGGGCGAGGCGATGAGATAGAAATTTCACCTCCTCCGTCCTCTTCTCCACCATCTCCTCAAGATTTTTCTGATACTCCCTGAGTTCTTTGGTTCTCTCCTCCACCTTCTCCTGCAGCCTTCTATTCCATACAACAATGGCTGCTATAACAAAGGCTATGAATGAGGTGATGATTAGAATGGCGTTCAGAAGCCATCTCGGAAATTCATATCTTTCTCTTCCATAGAGAGAAACGCCGTACCATTTTTTATATATCCTATCATAAATCCCCTTTTCCCTTATGGACAGAATTGATTGATTTATTCTATCCAGCAATTCATCATTTCCCTTGGCAACGGCTATGACTCTATTCCCTATCTCCACTTCCTCACCTATCACCTTTATGTGGGAGTAGCCGTATTTCTGAATGATGTAAACGCCCGTGTAATAATTTCCAAAAAATGCCAGTGCTTCTCCGTTGACCAGCAATTTCATTGCCTCCTCCTGGCTGTCTGCCTCCAGAATATAGGCGTTGATGTTATGGGAAAGGAGATACTCCTCCGCTATATCCCCTCTCTCCACCGCCACACTGTGATTTTCCAAGGCATAAATGTCATCTATCCCCGTTATCTCCTTTCTCACAAATATGGCGAGTTTTATGGTGAGAATGGGCCTGCTGAAATCAAAGTACTGTCTTCTTTCCTCATTCTCCGCCATGCAGAGGGCATCTATGCTTCCATTCTTCAGCGCCTCCATCGCCTCATCCCAGACCATGGGCCTTATCTCCACGCTTTCATTCATATCCTTAGCGATGGCCCTTATTATGTCCACATTGAATCCCTTCGCCACCCCATTATCCACAAATTCGTGGGGCGGGTAATTTTCATCTATTCCAAAAATTATTTTCGATGAGGCAGATGGAAAAATGAAAAGGAAGATAATGAATACTGGAATAATTTTTTTCATGGTTTTTTAAATCCCTTGTATTTATTAAACTTACTTTTTATTCAGCATGTCATCTGCCATCATGCAAAAATTTTCAACATTTTAAATACCTCCTCCCATTTATCTTTGAATGGAATTCATATGCGGAAGGGCATATACCGGCAGAATAGAGCATGTATGCATAGGAATTGAGGACGGAAAAATAGCAGAGATAAGAAAAACAACGGAAAGTTCATCAAAGGAGTACGGAAGCGAGATAATACTCCCCGCCGCCATCGATGTGCATGTGCATTTCAGGGAGCCGGGGGGCGAGTATAAAGAGGACTTTTTCACGGGCAGCAGAGCGGCAGCGATGGCAGGCGTCACATGCGTGCTGGACATGCCGAATAACAGGCCGGCCATTTTATCCTCCGATGCTTTCAACGAGAAGGTAAAAAAAGTAGAGAGGAAGGCATGCGTTGATTACGGGCTATATGCGGGGGTAAGAAAGGATGTCTATGAGGTAAAATGCATTGGATATAAGACATTTCTCTCCGCAGACAACGAGATTTTTTGCCAGCCCCAGAATATAGAAACACTGCTCATAGAGGTGAAAAAAACGGGAAAACCCCTCGCCATACATGCGGAGATGGAAGAATGCATAGAGAGGAGAAAAACGCAAAATTTGAGAGAGCATGGCATGGCAAGGGGCAAAGATTGCGAGATTATGGGTGTGGAAAGGGTGCTGAGCATAAATGAAAAAATAGGGGCAAAGGTACAT
The DNA here is from genome assembly GCA_021162065.1 of Thermoplasmata archaeon. GTDB lineage: Archaea > Thermoplasmatota > E2 > UBA202 > JdFR-43 > JAGGZK01. The sequence goes on along the minus strand of JAGGZK010000017.1, from coordinate 33,826 downwards.
TTCTGCCATGTTACATTGGCTGAGGTGGCAGAAAAAATAGGAGGAAAAGCGAGTTTTGGCTCCACCCTTCATCACCTCCTATTCTCCCGGGAAAGCAGATTTGGCTATGAAGCAATGGGGAAGGTTAATCCTCCGCTGCGGGGGGAAAGGGAGAGGGAGAACCTCTACAGGATATTTGAAGGAGGAAGAATACCCATACTGGAATCTGACCATGCCCCTCATCTGATGGAGGAAAAAAAAGATTTTGAAAGCGCCCCCTCTGGCATGCCGGGGGTGGATGCAACACTTCCCATTCTTCTTCACATGCTGATGGAGGGGAGAATAGAAATGGAAACAATGCTGGACATGGTGTGCAGAAATCCCGCAAAATTTTTTGGATTGAACAAGGGTGCCATAGAGGTTGGGAAGGATGCGGACCTCATTGTGGTGGATTTTTCTGCAGAGAGCACCATAAAACCGCTTTCAAAATGCGGCTGGAGTCCCTACGAGGGAATGAAATGCATATATCCCAAGGATGTCTATCTGAGAGGAGAGAAAATAGTGGATAACTATGAGTTCATAGGGGAGGGAGGAATGGGGAGAATGATAACATGAATGTGGTGCAGTGGTTCTGGGTTATATTCTTGGCAATGATGCCCGTTTCCGAGTTGAGGGGTGCGATACCTCTCGTTTTATTAAAGTATAACATGAATCCATACGTCGCCATCCCGGCAATTATTCTTTTCAATTTCCTTCCCGTGCCCCTAATTCTCCTTCTACTGAATCCTGTGGAAAGATGGCTAAGGAAATGGACATTCTGGAGTAACCTGATGGATAAAATCTTTGAGAGAACACGCAGCAGAACCAGAAGGAGCATAGAGAAATGGGAGACGCTTGCCCTCATACTCTTTGTCGCCATTCCCCTGCCGGTAACGGGCGCATGGACAGGCAGCCTGGCGGCATATCTCTTTGGTCTGGACTTCAAAAAATCATTGGTGTGCATCTTTGTGGGCATATGCACAGCGGCCTTTATAGTGACACTCGCCACCCTCACCGGAATAAAAATCCTCGGATTATGAGTTAATGATGTTGCAGGTGGAAAGGTAGCGCCGGCGACCGGATTTGAACCGGTGACCGCCCGGTTAACAGCCGGGTGCTCCACCTGACTAAGCTACGCCGGCACAGAAATGATATGCGGAGGGAATAAAAAAAACCTTCGCTCATGATTCCTGTTTTATAAAGAGATGCTACCAATGCTGAGGTGGCATATTCATACAAGATTCAGCCCGAGTTTTTCCGCATGTTTATATGCCACCCTGTATTCCTCTGCCGTTATTCTCCTGTTTATATCGCTATACTCAAATGCCTCATAGGTGGGATAATACTGATCCATTATATTCACCACCGCATGGGGAACATTATCGGCAATCCATTGCAGAATCGGGAGGGTACAGCATTCCAGATGGTTGGGGAGCAGAAGATGCCTTATTATCATCTCCCCCTGTTTTCCTGCAATCTCATGATTTCTGGTTGTGATTTCCCAGTAATCTTTTACTTTTGACAACCTCTCGGCGCATGTGTTATTTCCATATTTGAAATCCGTGAGATACACATCCATGATGTATTTGAGAATGCCCATGGTTTCCTCGCTGCAGTACATGTTGGAGTTCCATATCTGCGGTATGCTGGAGTTGCAATGGCTGAGAACATCCACAATATATGGAAGATTGGGGGTCGGCTCCCCTCCCACCCAGTTTATGTTTCTTGCCCTCCCCTCCAGCCCATTTATAATGTATGCCATCCTCTCCGGCTCAATGTATATGCCTTTCATCCCTTGAGAAATATCCCAGTTCTGGCAGTAAACGCATTTGAAATTGCATCCTGAAAAGAATATGGTATATGATGGCACCAGCACCCTCTCCTCTCCGTAATGCATGAAATGGGTGGCTATGCTTGCCCTTCCAACATTACATATTCCCGTCCTTTCATTCCTGTTCACACCACAGCGATGCTCACAGAAATGGCATTCTTCATATATCTCCCATGCCCTCTCCGCCAGATTTTTAATTCTTCCCTTATTTTCGAGATATCTTGCCCTCTCTTTCCCCTCCAGTATGGCAAAATACCTATCCATCTGTCTCCACTCTTATTACTCTTCCCTTTGGCTCCTCCTCCGCAAAAATCTCGCCCTGAAATTTATATAATCTCGTTTTTTCATCCTTCCAGGCATCTACCGGCAGCCCCGCCTTCATGCAGGTATGCCGAAGAAATGTCTCCACGTTCCATCCATATTCCACAGGCACCTGGGGGAGGAGAAGACCTCTGTAGTAGCCCCTCTCCACAATGAGGCCATCCTTCCCTATCTCTATGCATTCCATATACTCCTCCGGTTTGCATTTCAGGAGCTGGGGAGGTGTTAGCACAGTAACCTCAACCACCACCGAATCCGTCTCCTCTCTGCTAAGGGGAGGAAAACGGGGGTCGTGGCACGCGGAGATGGCAGCCTCCTTTATGGCTTTGTTGAGGAGCATTACTGGCTCGGGTATTCCTATGCAGCCGCGAAGCATTTTATCGGGATAGGTATGGAGGGTCACAAAAACTCCCCTCTTCTCATCAAAATTTTCCATCTCCTCCGTGTCCCTTCCGTTCACATGATTCTCTATCACCCTTCTCGCATATCTCACCAGTTTTTCCCCTTCTTCCAGTTTCATGATTATTAATATCGCAGGTTTATAAAATCCTATATATCAATCTCATCTCTCCGCCGCCCCGCCTCCTGCAACACATGTCTTGAAACGAGTATATCACATCCCTCTCTGACGGCAAGGGCTATGCAGTCGCTGGGCCTGGCATCTATCACGATTTCCTCCACCTCTCCCCCCCTATACTGCTCTATGTACATCTTCGCCATGAAAACGCCGTCCACGAGGTCGTCTATGACAATCCTGTTTATGGAGGCGCCAAGGGAGTTTATCACATCCGAAAACAAATCATGGGTGAAGGGCCGCTGAAATCTTATGCCGTGCAGCCCATTCATTATGCTCTCCGCCTGCACATGGCTTATGTAGATGGGCAATGCCATATCTTCATTAACCAGAAATATTTCTGAATACTCCTCGGAGTAAAAGGCGCGGGGATAGACCTCCATCTTCACATATTCCTCCATTATTTCATCCTCGCAAGCATTTTTATCCTGTCCACCATGTTTGGATGGGAGGAGAATATCTCCATCAACTTCTCCGCCGTACTCGCCTTTGCCATGGAGGCAAACTGCTGGAGTTCATATTCGTCAATGTGACCATCCAGATTCAAATCCGCCTTGCTCAAATCCCTCACATCTCTTATGGCCGTGGATGGATCGGTGGCGAAGAATGCCTTCATCCCCTCCACCTGCTTTATCTTGATCCTCGGCACCCCTGTGGTGGATATACTTATTCTGTAAAGGGCTGAAGCAAGGGCATGGGGTTTTCCCGTAAGCGTTACGGAACCGTAGTCGGCATAGTATTCCCTCACCCTGCTGACATAGAGCACAATCAGATTTGATATGAGATAAACGAGTAAAGCAACGAGAGCCAGCAATGCGCCCTCATCCCTTCTCCTGCTCCACATGGAATTCCAGAGGAGCATGTAACTGAGGAGGGGAATGACTGAGAGCATGGTTATGATGACCATATCCCTGTGCTTCAGATGGGATATTTCATGGCCAAGCACGGCCTCCAGTTCCTCGTCGTTGAGTATTTTTAAAAGCCCTTTCGTAACGCATACCCTGCCATCCCTGATGCTTCTTCCGAAGGCGAAGGCATTCGGCACTTCCGTGGATGCCACACCCACCCTTGGCATGGGCACGCCCGCCTTTGCCGCCAGTTTCTCCACCATTTCATACAGGCGGGGGTTATCATCAGAGGTAATGTACCTTATCCTCATACCCATTTCCACCATCTTCGGGCCCATGAGATACTGGAGAAGGATGATGAAAAAGGCGAGGACTGCGAGCACTACAGGATACCCATATCCCAAAATGTAGGCGACAAGGGAAAGCAGGGCATAGAGCACGGCAAACATGAGAGCCATGGCAAGGAGGAGGCGCACATACAGGCCAAACCTTATCATCATGCTAAAAATACACAGGATATTAAAACTTTATCAGGTGCACATGTCTCATATCTGTATGTTGAAGAACACTCTGATGCTCCATCCTATCAGGAAGGATATGAAGGCGATTCCCATGCTTATTGCCGCCATCTCCATGAACAGTTTCCAGAAAATCATGTCCTTAACAACGGCAATGAAGAAGGTGAAGATATATATCACAAATATTGCCATGCAGATGGTGAAGAAAAGGGCCATTCTGTAGTCATTAAGCAAAAAGTACGGAAGGATGAGGAGTATCACCGTTATCAGATAAGCTATTCCGGTGTAAAATGCCGCCCTCACGGGGTTGCCGCCCTCTGATTTCTTGGAGAGGTAGTCCGAGGATGCCATGGAGAGGGATGCCGCCATACCTGTGATGAAACCCACAAATCCCGTAACCCTTGCATTTTCAAGGGCGAAGGTAAGGCCGGCAAGCGCCCCTGTCAGTTCAACCATGGCATCGTTGATACCGAGAACCATGGAGCCCAGATATGAAATCTTTCTTTCGTCGAGCATTTTCAGGAGCATGTCTTCATGCTCGAATTCATCCTCAAGAATGCTTTTTGCCTCTGGGATTTCTCTGGAGATGTCCTCATACGCCTTTTCGGCATTTTCCTCCCCCCTCTCCATCAGTTTCACCGCAAAGGTTATGCCAAAGATTCTCTGGAGGAGGGAATATTTAAAGATGGCAAATCTGGATGGTTTCACATCTTCCCCCGTATATTTTTTCCACTGCATGTAATGTTTCTTCTCATCTAAGGATATCTTCTTAAGAATCTCCCCATTTTTGCCGCCCACCCTTTTTGCGAGAATGCGATATATCTCATGCTCTGTTATCTCGTTTTTCTGGAATTCCATTATTTTTTTCTTTATGGCGTCCTTCATTTGAAAACCTCCCCTGCCTCCTTATACCAGAGCACCATATCAAGATGAGCAAGCGGGATATTTATAAGGGAGGCAAACTTTCTCATTTTCCCTTCTATATCATAATATCTCTTCCTTGAAAGGGTGGCGGGAATCTCGTCTATAACCCCCAGCAGCAGAAGATTTTTGAGTATATGCCTGTCCAGAATGGCAAAGTTATCGCCCCTGCCCACATTTCTCAGGAAGTGGCTTGCCTCCTTATAGCCCATTCCCTTTATGTTTTTGACAAGCCATTCCCTCGCCAAAAAGGGGTTGCTGGACTCCTTTATCAGATTTTTTAGATTGAGCGTTCCTCCAACAAATTTTTCTCTGGCGAGAAGGATGTAATCCGCCTTATTGTACTTGAATCTGACTCCCTGCAGTTTTTCAATGATTTCATCCCTTCCGCCATGGAAAAGTGTCCCCTCCTCCTTCATTTTTTCCACGGCCCTCCAGCACACCCTGGCCCTGGATTGGGGTGTGAGAAGGCAGAAGACAAGTTCAGCAAAAATATCTTCATTGCTCCCCCTCTCCCCCATCATTCTGAATTCCTCCATTCTTTCCCTTATTTTTCCCCCAATCATGGAATATATTCCTTTTATTTCTTCTATTTTACCCTTCATCACCGCAAAAATATATTATTGCACTATTTAATATATTTCAGATGTGGATAGACGAACTCAAAGAAAACCAGATTGACCTCTCACTGGAAAGGATGCGGGACTTCATGAAAGGGAAAATCATTGATTACAGAATCGTGCATGTGGGGGGCACAAATGGAAAGGGCTCAGTTTCCAGATTCATCTATTCCATTCTCAGGAGGAAATATTCAACGGGGATATACACATCCCCTCATCTGAACAGAATAAATGAAAGGATAGTGGTGGATGATGAAGAAATAGGTAACGAGGAAATTGAGGAATATGCCTTTCTTCGCAACCACAATTTCACCTATTTCGAGGCCCTCACAGCCATGGCAATCCTGTATTTTGCAGACAGGAAAGTGGATTATGCCATAATGGAGGTGGGAATGGGGGGAAGGCTGGACGCCACCAATGTTCTGCCCCCATATCTCACCATAATAACCAACGTTTCAATGGAGCATGAGAGATATCTTGGGAAGAACATCTCTTCCATAGCCAGGGAGAAGGCGGGAATAATAAAGGAGGCGCCCGTGATTACTGCGTGTAAGGGGGAAGCGTTAAAGGTGATAAAAAAAATTGCCAGGGAGAGGGGAGTAGAGATATACGTTATAGGAGAAGATGTGAAATGGAGGAAAACGGGCAAAGGAAAGTTTACCGTGGAGAGTGGGGAAAAATATGAGCTGGAAACTAAAATGCCGGGCATATTCCAGGGAGAAAATATTGCCATGGCGGTGAAGGCGGGGGAGATTCTTGGCATGTCAAAAGATGATATAATTGAGGGAGTTAAAAATGCAGAATGGCCCGGAAGAATGGAGAGAATTGGCAAATTCCTGCTGGATGGCTGTCATAATCCCGCTGCCGTTTCCGCCTTTTCTGCTTCCTTAGAAGATTTTGATTTTGATGAACTGGTGATAATATTTGGTGCCATGAGGGATAAGAATGTAAGAAAAATGATAAAAAACTTACCAAAGGCAAAAGAGTATATAGCAACAACCATAGATAACAAAAGAGCTATAGATGCAAATGAAATAGCAAAAATAGGGAAGATGGAAAGAAAAAAATTTAGGATATCAAAAAATGTTGGGGAGGCCATTGATATGGCAAGAGGAGTGGCAGGCAAAAATGACATAATATGCATAGTGGGAAGCCTATATTTGGCAGGGAAGGCGAGAAAAATTTTAATGGCAACTTCATAAAATTGTAGTAATGACCAGAAGGGGTAGAAGTAAACTTATTATAGGATTTATCTATTTTAGTTTGGAGGCAAATAAAATGATTAAGTGGTGGAATAAAAGTTTTATTTCTGTAATGTTGGTATTTTTATTTTTAATATCTGCTGGTTTAACAGTAAGTGAGGAAGCAGAGAAGAATTGCAACAACGGAACTGCAAAGAAATGGACGTGGATTTTCTATGATGATGCAGATTTTACACCTGGATTTGATCCTTTTTATCCATTTGCATCACAAGCATACTCCAGTGAAAATCTCAATGTGGTGGTTCTTCAGGATACATATGGAGATTCTGCAAAAATATGGTACATTGACAGCCATCATAATCCAGTATTTCGTGAAGGATGGGGTGAGGTGAATATGGGCGATTACCATACACTTAAAAACTTTGTTGAATATGCAAAAAATAATTACCCCGCCGAGAGATATCTATTATCCTTTTATGATCATGGCATGGGATGGAGGGGCGCATGCATCGATGATACAGACAATGACCATCTTACGATGGATGAAATTCAGAAGGCACTGACAGAAACAGAAGGGGTTGATGTAACATGCTTTACGGCTCCCTGTGTGATGGGGGCTCTAGAATCTGTTTATGAACTCCGAAACCTTACCAAGGTATATATTGGCAGTGAAGAAACGAGTGGATATGCATGGTGGTGGTATGTGATAGGAGATATATGCGACATACTCAACCAGGAGCCAGATATAGATGAGATTGAACTTGGAGGAGACATTATTGAGTTAATATATAAAGATAGTGATAGGTGGTCAGATTATGATTTTGGTGACCAACTCACAATGAGTGCTATCAGAACAGATAGAATAGAAGAATTGGCTGATGCCATAGATACGGTTGCCCAGCATCTCATTTATAATTTTGAGGTTTCATCTGATAAGGTTGAATCAATTTATTATAAGGTTCAGAAATTTGAATGGGATCACCTTATTGATATCTATAGTTTTGCCGAAAATTATTTGAGTGTTGAAACAAATCAGACCGTCTGCCAGGAGATGGAAAATGTTATGGAATGTTTACAGAATGCTGTAATAGCAGAATGCCACAAGTCTGCTCATCCAGATGCACATGGTCTGACAATCTATTTCCCTAACCCCCATAAATATGGATATGAAACTTCTTATTCTATGTCTAGTTATGGCTTGGATTTTTCACGCAATACTCACTGGGATGAGTTTCTGGAATATTATCTTGGAATGAAACCCTATGTCATAGTTTATGGTATTTCTGGAGGGATTGGAGTGAATGCGTATCTTAAGAATATAGGGGGAAGATATGGGAGTGATATCTCATGGGAGATCATCATAGATGCTCCGCTTATGCTTTCAGGAAGAATTTCCAGAGGGAGTGTGAGCATTGGAGCAGGGGAGGTGGTTCAAATTGAAAGCGATACTGTCATGGGCATTGGACCTGCAACCATATCTGTTATTACTGATAACGATAAAAAAACCATGCAGGGATTTGTGGTGGGACCTTTTGTATTATTGGGGTGAAGAAAATGCTGAAACAATTAAACAAAAAAAGCATGGTTTTGGTTGCCATTCTTTTACTCCTTTTTACATCCATATCACCTTTAATATACCCCGGCAACACTCAGAAGATATCCATTCCAGAATTTTCATCCTTTAATATCCATGAGAAAATAAAGAGAACCCATTGCTCTAAGAACAACTATCTAAACCCCACGTGGAGCAAGACGTATGCCAATTCATGGGCTTCTTCTATAAAGGTATACGAAGAGTACATTTATGTTGCCGGTTCCTCCAATTATTTGCCCAAAAGCGAAAATGATGTTCTTTTAATGAAATATGATACGAACGGGAATTTAATATGGTCTAAAAAATATGATGAATATCCATATGATGCTGCATGGGCAATGGATATTTGTGATGGATATATTTATGTTGCAGGGTATGGCTCTGACTGGCGTTCTGCAATTACATATTCCAACATTTTGCTTTTAAAATATGATTTGAATGGGAATTTAATATGGTCTAAAAAATATGATGAAGGGACATATAATTTTGCTTATTCAATTGTTGCAGATGAAGAAAGTATATATGTGGGCGGACAAATCGATTACAGCAGTTTGCTTTTAAAATATGATACGGACGGGAATTTAATATGGGAAAAAATATTTAGCAATAAAGGAGAAATGTACAGTGAAATAACATCCCTGGAGATATATAATGGAGAGATTTATGGAGTAGGAGAAACAGAGAATGAAAATGGTGACGATGATATTTTACTGATAAAATATGATAATGATGGCAACATCATCTGGAACAGGACATGGGAAAAAACCGGCACCCAAGAAGCATATGGATTGGATGTGAGGGATGGAATATATATCTGTGGTTTTGGAGATGTAGAAAGCAATGACGGAACAGGTCTTATTCTTAAATATGGTGAAGGTGGTGAATTTGAATGGTATACTTCCTTTCAACATTTCAAACTGGAGGATATAGAAGTGGCGACATCAATTTATGTAGTTGGAGAATCATGTGCCACTTCCGCATCTCCTGATAGCTGGGATATTGTTATAGCCCAATTTGGAAAGAATGGGGGATTGATAACTTACAATTCCATATATAACTCGGGTTGTGATATTGCAAGAGGAATGGATGTGGTGGAAGGAAATATTTATGTAGCAGGTTCACAGGGAGACGATACCCTCATTTTAAAGCTTGAACCCTATTTCATGGAGAAAAAAATTGTAGAAGGTATTTTCAAAAATGAAAAACTCTCCTCCATCACATTCTCAGATATTAAAGAGTTGATGAACATGAACAAATTTAAATCCGCCTCCAAATCAGATTCCATAGATATAATTACAGGAGCCGCAGATTGGCTTATAAGTTTGGCTGAACCCACATCCAGCGGTTATAAATGGCCGTTGAATGAGGAAGAGAAGGAATATTACACAAATTTAATGCATGGGACACCTGGCGTATCTCTCTTTCTGTTGAAAGTTTATGAAATCACAAAAAATCAGAAATATCTCCAGTATGCGAAAGGTGGAATGGAATGGATGATGTCCATTGCAATTCCCTCCAAAAATGGCTATATATGGCCCGAAACCCAAAATTCACCAAGCTTTTATGTGGGAATCGCCGGCATTGGCGAGGTTTTCCTTGAATTTTATCACTCCTTGGGCGATACCAAATATTTAGAATATGCAGAGGGTGCCGCCCGCTGGATAGAAAGTGTGGATGGCATAAGATCTGAATGGGGATATGACATCATCTCTGGTTCTGCTGGCATTGGAATTTTCTTTCTGCATCTTTATGATGTGACAGGTAACTCAGAATATCTTTCCTATGCCAAAAAAGGAGGAGATTGGCTTATTTCATCATCACGGAATTGTCCGATTCTGTTTCTAACTGAAAAGGGCAATCCTCTCTGTAGGTCCAATGTGATTAAAGATGGATGCTTATGGGTTGCCATACCTCTTTACTGGATTACATCTACAGGTTTTGGGCATGGTGCTGCTGGTATTGTGTACTTCTTAGCAGAACTTTACAAGAGATGTGAAGAAGAAAAGTATATAGAATATGCTGAAAAGGCGGCTAAATGGATAATCCATGAGGCAATAATTGAAGGAGATGGTGATATGGAATGGAGATGGAAATACCGACTTGATCAACTTTATTCTCCTTTTTATTACAATACAGGATGGTGCTATGGGAATGCTGGAATAGGAAAAGCATTTATTTCTTTGTACCAGGCAACAAAGAATTCATATTATTTCCATATACTGAAAAACTCGACGAACTGGCTTATTGAACAGGCGATTTCAGATAGGGAAGGATATAGATGGATAATAAGGATGCCGAGAGTGGAACCAGAATATGGCAGTTCTGTTGCACAGCAGTGCCATGGTGTAGCTGGGATTGGTGACTTTTTCTTGGATTTGTATAATCTCACTGGAAATCTCTCCTATCTGGAATATGGTATTGGTGCGGTTAGATGGCTGGAAAATTCAGCTATAAAGGTATCCCACGGCTATAAATGGGATACCGCATCTGATGATACAGGATTTTCATTTGGAGAGGCAGGGATTGGATTATTTCTTGCCCGGGCATACGAGGTCAATTTTCCACCTTTTAAACCAGATAAACCATCTGGACCATCATCCGGAAAAATCGGTAGGAAGTACACATATACTACCACAGCAGTTGATGCAGACGGTGATAAAATTCGATATGGATGGGACTGGAATAGCGATGGCATAGTAGATGAATGGACACCCTATTATACTTCAGGAGAAAGCATAGAAATTTCTCATTCCTGGAATGAAAAGGGCACATATCAAATTAGAGTTAAAGCAGAGGATGAGCATGGAGCAGAGAGTCCTTGGTCTGATCCCTTAACGGTTTCAATGCCAAAAACATATGAAAGCATTTTATGGTTAATATTGGAGAAAATTTATAAGGAGATACTGAAAATACTGGCAGGAGATTACTAACGAATACTCTTGCCAACCATTTACCTCATATTCCAGTATTTCTCCATTTCTCCTTTAAGCTCTTTAATTTCGCCAGAGCATTTTCTTCCTTCTGCAGAGTCATCAAAGAGGGCGGGCATTCCGCACATTTCGCCAATTTCCACTGCTACCCCTCTCGCCAGATAGGTTAGATTGTAGCCGCCTTCCAGAGAGCATACCATTCTGCTCTGTACTCTGGAAAATTCCTGGATGATTCTGGCATAAATGCTGAGGGAGAGATTCATCCCTCCAAGTGGGTCCGCATGGTGGCTGTCGAAACCGGCAGAAATTATTATCAAATCAGGGGAAAATTCTCTGGCTACTGGTATGAATACCTCCTCCATTGCCTCCATTATGCAATCATCACCCACTCCATGAGGAAGAGGGAGATTTACGGTATATCCCTCTCCTTCTCCCTTTCCCACCTCCATTACGGAACCTGTGCCGGGATAATGGGGACTCAGATGTATGGACTGATACATCACATCACTTCTTTCATAAAAGATGTCCTGCGTTCCGTTGCCATGATGCACATCATGGTCGAATATAAGCACCTTTCTGCCCCTTTTGGCAGAATAATGGGCGGCGATGGCAACATTGTTGAATAGGCAGAATCCCATGGAACGTGTTGATGTTGCATGATGTCCGGGGGGGCGAACAAGAGCGAAGGCATTGCCTCCCCTTTCCATTACAATTTCACATGCCTTTTTTACACCTCCTGCGGCAAGTTTCGCCACCTCATAGGAATATTCGTTGGTATATGTATCCATATCAAGCCATCCTGTCCTTTTTGCATTCTCTATCATTTCCGAGGAATGAACTTCTGCCATCTCACTTTCCTGTATACTCTCTGGCTCCACAAACTTCAGTTTTTCATAAAAGGGCATTTTCTCCAACAACTCCATTATGGCGGCAAGGCGGGAGGCGTTTTCCGGATGGGACGGGTCGTCGTGCAGCAAATATTTGTCCGAGTAAATTATGAAGGTCATAAAGTAAAAATCGGAGTGCGTATTTAAATAAATATGCTAAAAATGGAAAGAGAGGGAAGATTAGACGGTTATGCTGTCGCTGGTTTCCTTGTTGGCAGAGGAGTCATAGATGTAGCCACTTTTCTCCACATTGTCCACGGTAAAGGTGAAGGTTCCACTTGCAAACCACACCCAGTTGGAGTAGAGTACAACCTTTCCGCTGCTATCCGTGGTTCCTGAATCTGTATCGCTGGTGAGTCCGCTCCAGTGGCCTGATACGGTTGCACCGTCAACGGGGTTTCCACTTTCGTCATATATCGTCACCGTAGCAACCGCCCTGGTAAGGAATCCCCAGTAGGCCGTCTGGATGTCCATGTCTATGCTTTCCACATGCATTGTTGGATTGGCGGGTGCCTCGCTCACAGTGGCTGTGGTGGTGTCTGTTCCCACCCCTCCGTCATCATCTTCCACGGTGAGAGTAACTGTGTATTCGCCGGGTGTTTCATAAACATGGGTCACAGTCTGGCCGGTTGCCGTTGTTCCGTCTCCGAAATCCCAGGTGTATGTGAGTGTATCATCTCCCGGGTCCGTGGCGCTACCTGTGAAGGTGATTTCCTGTCCCGCATATCCGGAATAGGGTCCGCCAGCATCTGCCGTGGGCGGGACATTTGATATGGTTGCCGTTATTGTATCTGTATCGGTTGCTCCATTGTTATCCTTAACGGTGAGAGTGACGGTATAAACGCCGTTATCTGCATAGGCATGGGTCACAGTCTGGCCGGTTGCCGTTGTTCCGTCTCCGAAATCCCAGGTGTAGCTGACTATGCTTCCATCGGGGTCATAACTTCCCGAGCCATCGAAGGTGATTTCCTGTCCCTCATCACCGCTTTTATCTCCTCCAGCATCGGCGACAGGTGGTTCATTTTCTCCGCCACCGCCCTGGGCGGCCTGCACGGCTGCATAGGCGTTTATGAGTCCATAGCCGTAGTACTGGTCCCATCCGGGGTCGCCAAGGTCGATGGCGGTGCTCTGGAGGATGTTGCGTATTTCATCAGGAGATGTGACTCCGAGAGAGTAAAGCAGGGCTGCCACACCGCTTACATGTGGGGTTGCCATGGATGTTCCCTGATAGAAGTAATAACCCCACTGGATGGAGCCCCACCACGTTCTTTGGAATGTCTGCTGGAGTATGCCATCACCATACCCATCTCCATTCTGATCAACATCAAGGTTTCCTCCAGGAGCCACCAGATCGAGGGATGAGCCATAATTGGAATAGGGAGCAAGTGTTTTGTCATACTGGGTTGCCCCAACTGCTATAACATAGGCATCGTAGGCGGCAGGGTATGATACCTGGCCAGCCCCGTCATTTCCACTTGCCGCTATAACTGTAACACCATGGTTGTAGGCATATGCCACCGCATCCTCCAGAACAGATGAGCCAGAACTTCCACCGAGACTCATACTTATTATATTCGCTCCATTGTCAACTGCATAATAGATTCCATCGGCGATATCTGCATAGGTTCCATATCCATTGGCATCCAGCACCTTGACGGGCATCAGATACACATTGAAGGCTATGCCGGCAACGCCTTCGTTGTTGTTAGTACTCTGGGCAATGGTGCCGGCAACATGGGTTCCATGCCCGTTATCATCTGTTGGATCATTATCATCATTCACAAAATCATATCCCTGTACGAATTTTGTATTCTGCAAATCGGTTCCCACTCTTATTCCGGTATCTATCACCGCCACAATAACTCCATCTCCCGTTGCTATATCCCATGTGGGTTCCATGTCTATTCCGCCCTCATCCACTCCATGGAAATTCCACTGATAGCTGTAGTAGGGATCATTTGGCACCATGAATGCCTGTGCCACATAGTTTGGCTCCGCATACTCCACCATGGGATTTTTTCTCAGTTCGGCCAGAATGCTGTCCATCTTGTCCTTGGAAACCCTCAATCTCACCATGTTGGGATGATGCATGCACTTCATCTTTCCAAATTTGGCAGCAATCTCTTCCATCTGTGCATCTGCGCCATCTTTAAACTTCACTATTATCTCATCTGTGTATTTTCCGTGCGGCACTGGAGGTAGGATATCCACTTCCATCATTTTTGGTGTTATTCTTTTTACCGGCGTCGCCGCAGAAAAAAGGGGCATCACCAACACACACGCCAGCAACACAACAAACAGTTTTTTCATTTTTGGTACCTCCAAACTCTAATCTATTACAAAAATAAAAAAATTTCGGGATTCCTGGCAGCAGATATCTGAGGCATAAAAACCTTTATATACCTCCTGGGATATTAAAAATTGCTCTTTTGGGGTGTAATATATGGAAATGGAAAACAAAAAAGGCACGACAACTTTGGGGCTTGTATTTAAAGATGGCGTGGTAGCGGCTGCCGAGCACAGGGCAACCATGGGTACTCTTATTGCCCACAAGACCACCCAGAAGGTTTTCAAGATAGATGAGCACATGCTTCTCACCACCGCAGGACTGGTGGGGGATGCCCAGCTGCTGGCGCGCCTTCTCAGGGTGGAAGCAGAACTTTACAAACTTGAAAGAAATGAGGCGATGCCGGTGAAGGGGGCAGCCACTCTGATGGCCAACATACTAAATCAGAGGAAATTCTACCCCTATTACGTTCAGCTCATAATAGCAGGTGTTGATGCCAGTGGCCCCCATGTATTTTCCCTGGATGCTGCGGGGGGCTCCATAGAGGATGTTTACACAACAACGGGCTCAGGCTCACCCTATGTTTTTGGAGTTCTTGAGGATCACTACAAGGAGGGAATGAGTGAGGACGAGGCCATAGACCTCACCATAAGGGCTCTGACAGCCGCCATCAAGAGGGACTCTGCTTCCGGCAACGGGATGGATGTGGTTGTGATAACAAAGAAGGGCTATAGGGAGTTAAGTAGTGATGAAATTGAGGAAAGAAAGAAAAAGTTGGGATTGTAAGTTATACTCATGACAGTTGAAGACTTTCTGAACAGAGTGGAGGAGGAAATAAGGGCGGTTATTCCCCCAGACATAAGAATAACAGACATAGAGTTCGAGGGGGCGGAACTGGTTATTTATACCAAGGATCCCGAGAAATTTGCGGAGCAGAATGAGCTTGTGAAGCAGCTTGCAAAGAAGTTGCAGAAGAGGATTGTTGTCAGACCCGACCCCGATGTGCTGGAGAACATGGAGGAGGCAGAGGAAAAGATAAGGGCCCTTATTCCTGAAGAGGCAAAGCTTGTGGATATATACTTCGAGCCGGATGTGGGCGAGGTAACCATAGAGGTGGAGAAGCCCGGTGTGGCGATAGGGAAAAAGGGCACTCTTTTGAATGAAATAAGGAAGGAAATAGGATGGGCCCCCAAGGTGATAAGGGCGCCACCCATGGCCTCCAGAACTGTGAGAGACATAAGAAGATATCTTCGAATGGTGGCGGATGAAAGAAAGGATTTTCTGCGCAGGGTTGGAAGACGCCTCCACAGAGGGGCAAGCGATGGGGAAAAATGGATTAGAGTCACAGCCCTCGGTGGCTACAGAGAGGTGGGCCGCTCATGCTCTCTTCTCTCCACTCCTGACAGCAAAATATTGATTGATTGCGGACTCGATGTCTCTTCTCCCGATAACGGTTCGCCATATCTCAACCTTCCAGAGGTGCTTCCCTTTGATTCAATAGATGGTGTTGTTGTCACCCATGCCCATCTCGATCATTCAGGCCTTGTCCCTCTACTCTTCAAATATGGATATGATGGCCCGGTATACACCACATATCCCACAAGGGATGTCATGGTTCTTCTCCAGATGGATTATCTCAGGGTATGCGCCGATGAGGCCAAAAGACCACCCTATGGCTCGGAGCACATAAGAAAGGAGATAGCCAACACCATCCCCCTAAATTATGGGGATACCACTGACATAGCCCCCGATATCCGCCTCACCATGCATCGCGCCGGCCACATTCTGGGCTCTGCCATATGTCATTTTCACATAGGCGATGGCCTCTTCAACATCGCCTTCTCGGGCGATATAAAATACGAGAAAACATGGCTTTTCAGCGCAGCCGCCACCCATTTCCCCCGTTTAGAAGCGCTGGTGGTGGAATCCACCTATGGCGGCAAAAATGATATGCAGCCCTCCAGAAAGAAGGCGGCGGAGCAGCTGAAGGACATAGTGAAGAAAACTCTGGAAAGCAGGGGAAAGGTTCTTATTCCGGTGTTCGCCATAGGAAGGTCACAGGAAGTCATGATTGTGCTGGAGCATCTCATGAGGGAGAAGGAGATTCCAGAGGCACCCATATATCTTGATGGCATGATATGGGAGGCAACGGCAATCCATACCGTGTATCCAGAATACCTGAATGCTGACCTGAGGAAAAAAATCTTCCAGGAAGGTGATAATCCTTTAATGGCAGACATATTTGAGAGGGTGGAAAGTTACGATAAAAGAAGGGAAGTGATAGATGATCCCGACCCGTGCATAGTGCTCGCCACCAGCGGTATGCTGAACGGCGGGCCTGTTATGGAGTATTTCAAATCATGGGCCGACGGAGAGAGAAACAGCATAGTGTTCGTTGGATACCAGGCGGAAGGCACACTGGGGCGGAAAATACAGAAGAGATGGAAGGAAGTAACGGTGGGCAATAAAGTGGTGAAGGTGGAGATGAATGTAGAGACATGCGAGGGCTTTTCCGGTCATTCGGATAGAAAGCAATTGATGAATTATGTCAAAAATCTCTCACCGAAACCCAGGAAAATAATAGTGAATCATGGAGAGGAGAGCAAATGTCTTGATCTGGCTGGCAGCATATACAAGAAATACGGCATTCCGACGCTTGCCATGAAGAATCTGGAAACAGTGAGATTTAGGTAACTGCTATTTTTTATGCCGGAGGGCAACAAAAATATCCGATTAAGGTAATAATTTATAAATAATCAAACAATTATAGTCAAGGTGAATGCGCATGAGGGAAAGAAGTAAACAGGTATTTGTATCAGTCACGGTGTTTTTGTTTATGATAATGACAGCCATAGTTTTTTCTACCGCCAGCGAGGAAATGAAGGTTTCATTTTATTATATGGAGGATGAGGAAGGATTCAAATTTGTTTCCGCAATTGAGGGAAGTAACTATACTTGGGAATTTGGAGATGGGAGCATAGGCTATGGAAAGGAAGTGTTCCATGACTATGCCTCAGAGGGAATCTATCAGGTAAATCTCACTGTTAAAGGAGCAGATGGCACGATATTTGAAAGCCAGATGATAAACACTGCCAATAACGCCCCTGTGGCAGACTTCTACTTTTCACCTGAATACCCCTATACCCTCCAGGACGTATTTTTCTGGGACAATTCCACAGATTCAGATGGTTATATAATAAACTGGACATGGAACTTCGGGGATGGGAATATGGCATATGGGCCCTTTGTAAACCATACATACATGAAGGCGGGCAACTATACGGTGCAGCTTACCGTGGTGGACAACCAGATGAAGGCGGATAGTGTGAGCCAGATAGTGGTGGTGAGAAATCGCCTCCCTGTCCCGAAATTTTACTGGACCCGCAATCCCGATGGAGAACTGGAATTCAGGGCAAATTTCCCCTTTGACCCCTCATATGATGAGGATGGAACAATAGTCAACTATACATGGGATATGGGTGATGGAACCATAAAGTATGGTGCCGTAGTACATCACTCCTACTCAAAAACGGATCAGTATACTGTAACCCTCATAGTGAGAGATGATGATAATGGAACCGCATCCACCTCCAGAAAAATACACAGCAACAACGCCATACCGGATGTAAAATTTAGATGGGAGCCGGAAGAGCCAACAGACCTGGACAATGTGACATTCATAAGTGAATCCACCGACGATGGAACCATAGAGAGATACATATGGGAACTGGGGGACGGAAATACATCCTACAATCAGACGGTGATACATAGATATGCGGAGGATGGTTATTACATGGTCAGATTAACCCTTATAGACGACGAAGGGGCCTTCAATTACAGCCAGAAGACCATATTTATAAAAAATGTTCCACCCATTGCAAATTTCACCTACTCACCCCCCTACCCTGTTCCAAACAAAAAGATAGTCTTCAATGCCTCCTCGTCCTATGATTTGGATGGAGATGTTGTTGAGTGGAGATGGGATTTCGGAGACGGAAGCGTTGGCTATGGAATGGTTGTCAATCATTCCTATGGAGAAGATGGTGTTTATGTGGTAAACCTTACAGTTAAGGATAATGATGGTGCCGAGGCATATATGGAGAGGACTATTCTCCTTGCCGATCTTTATGTGGATGAAAACGTTTTTGACCCAGCCAACAAAACATGGAATAGGATACAGGATGCGGTGGACAATGCCTCTGATGGCTACTTCATATATGTTAGGGCTGGAACCTATGAGGAAGATGTGTACATAAACAAATCCATAATGATAGAGGGCATAAATGCCGTACTTAAATTCACATCCTACGGATTCTATCTCGATGCTCCAGATATAATAATCTCCAACTTTACTATATCTGGAGGAGATACTGGAATTGTCTTTAATTCTACCGGTGGTATTCTGGAGAATACGAGTATAAAGGCAAAGGAGATGGGGATACTCTTTGAAGGCAACCAGAATGTTTTGATAAATGTTTCATCCATATCCCAGAATACCTCTGCCCTCATCAGTTCCCATCTAAATGTGCTTCAAAATTCCTTATTCCAGGGGAATGTGTATGGTGTGGCCATCTATGGCGCCGGAAATCAGATTACACATTCCCGCGTTTCTGGAGGAATATACGCCCTAACGATTTATGCCCCCCATAACGTCATAGATAACAACACCATAACAGATGCCATCTATGGGGTTTATATGATGGATTCTGGAAACATATATGATAACAGAATATCAAACTGTTCATGGGGCATAAAGATAAACAGCCCCTCACTCATCACCATAGGAGATAACAGAATAGAAAACTGCTCCACAGCCGGAATAGAGGGCATAACCGATTTTACAGTTACCGATGCATTCTTCAAGAACAACGCAATCTCAATCCTTTCCCAGACATATGTGGAGGCAGATAACGTCTCCATATGTGGAGGGGATACGGGAATAAGTATGATGGATGGAGAGATTTCATCATCCACCATCCATGGATGCATTTATGGAATTGATGTGGAGGGAAATGCATCCATATGGAATACCACACTGGAAGGATGTGAGGCAGGAATTAAAGGAGAGGGAAAGGCAGAGATACTGGATACCACATTTGTTGATAATGGGAAGGCGATAGCAGATATTATATGCGATGTGGAAAGAAGTGACTTTTCCCACAATGACTATGGATTTTATGGAGAGCATGCATCAATTTCCAACTCCACCTTTGTGGCAAATGATATTGCCCTCTATGTCATGAATAACAGCAAGATATACAACAACTCCTTCACAGATAACGGGAAAGCTCTGCTAATTGAGGGCAAGGAAAATCATATATGGAACAACACACTGGAGAAGAATCAGTATGGAATAATTCTGGATGGAAAGAAAAATAGCATCATCAACAACATGCTTGCAGATAACATTTATGGCATAAGGATAATATTTGCACCAGGCAACCTGCTGATGGATAATACCATGGAGAACAACACCTACAACCTGGACGTGGAGGGAAGCAAACTCGAGCATTTCTATCTTTTCATAGATGAAAGCAATACCATAAATGGCAAGGAAATCAAGTATGTGATAAATCAGACAGGTTTTACCTTGGATGAGGATTATGGTTACATTGCCCTTATAAACTGCAGTGTGGTGGTGATAAAGAATGCCAACATATCAAATAATGGAGAAGGAATCATGCTGATACATTCCAGATACGTCACAATTTCCGGATGTGTAGTCCTGGACAGCATAAAGGGCATATACTCACTTAACGGAAATGGGATAGATGTGGATAATGTCAAGGTGAAGAATAACGATGATGGTATCTCCTTCAAAAGCACAAGCAATGTGAGCATAAAGAATGCAAAAATAGAGGGGAATTCCAGAGGAATAAATCTCTTCTTCATGGAAAGAGGTTCAGCAGTATGCGAGATGGAAAATATTTCCTTCACTGGAAACATTCTGGCAATAAATATAGAAAATATGGAGGATGTGAACATAACGGATGCCATATTTGATGAAAATGAGAAGGGCATAAGGTTGTTCAACTCCAATGTTTCCCTTGATTCCATCAATATGGGCGATACAACAGCCCTTCATCTTACAGATTCATGGGTGGAGATAAACAACTTTGATATATCCGCAACCACCGCCATATATTCCCGCTCTTCCACGATGATGGCGGCGGATGGCACAATAAAAAATTCATCTGCCGGTATAAAGGGGAGTGACTCCTTCATTCACCTAACAGATGTAAACATCTATGAAAATATAGAGGGATTCAACCTCACCACTTCCGAAATTAGCATGGACAAATGCAACATTTCTGGCAATGAAAACAATATACTTCGTTCATGCGTTGCCACCCTGAAGGATATGGAATTTGGAGAAAATGGCATAGCCCTTAATGTTACCGGAAGCGAAGTAATGATCTCAAACTCAACATTTTTCACCAATAAGGAAGGAATTGCTGTATGGAACTCAACCTTTAATGCGTTCAATCTCACTCTTTATGAGAACGACCTTGGCGTCACCATCCATTCCTCTTCATCCATCATTTCAGAGGGAGGGATGTTCAACAACACAGTAGCCATAAAGATAGATGGAAATGAGAACATGGTGGAGAATCTTCTGCTGCACCATAACAGTTATGCCATAATCCTTTACGGATTTAACAACACTGTTAAAAACAACTCCATATGGAAGAACCTTTACGGAGTTATTGCCCATGATGAAAACATAATATATCACAACAATTTCATTTCCAATACGGAGGATGCCAAGGATTACGGGCACAGCAGATGGAATCTTTCCTATCCAACTGGAGGCAATTACTGGGACAGCTATGCGGGAGAGGATTACCTCATGGGAGAGGGCCAGAATGAAAGCGGGAGTGATGGAATAGGTGACATACCTCATCAGTTCTATGGAAATATGGATTACTATCCATTGATGGATTACTATGAAAATGCTTCTGGAATGCCAAATGTGCCTCCGGAGGCATCCTTCTATTTCTATCCTCCATCCCCATTTACCCTCCAGAACATAATTTTCATAGACACATCGAGGGATGAAAATGGGGAGAGAGATATGCTCAACTGGTACTGGGATTTCGGGGACGGCAACTCAAGTGAGGAGAGAAATCCATCCCATTTCTATCAGAAATCCGGAAGGTATAACATAACATTGAAGGTGACGGATAGAAGTGGTGCGGAGTCCACCTTCGTCAGGGAGATAGTGGTGAAAAATCTTCCACCGGTGGCAAACTTCACCTTCCAGCCCGAGAATCCCCACTCCTTTACACTCATAGAATTCAATGCCTCTGAAAGCGTTGATAAAGATGGAACCATAGTAAATTACACATGGGATATGGGAGATGGAACGATAAAACACGGCTCCATGATAACCCACAAATACTCAAAGCCGGGCACATACGAGGTCAAACTCACCGTTGTGGACAATGAGGGAAATGAAAGCATTTATGCCCTCACCATAACCGTGGATAACAGGGCACCGGAGGCAAATTTCATAATCAGCCCGGAGAATCCGAAGGAAGGGGAGGAAATAAACTTCACAGATTTATCCAGCGATCTGGATGGAAAGATAGTGGAGTGGAGATGGGATTTCGGAGATGGAACTATCTCCTACACAGAAGATGCTGTGCATGTGTATAAGAAGCCAGGAGAGTATACCGTTACCCTGGAGGTAAAGGACAGCATGGGAGCAAAGGCCAACTACTCCATGACGATAAAGGTGGGAGAGAAGGAGATGCCCGGCTTCGGATTTGTTGCAATGTTTGCTGCAATGATTGCCGTTGCAATGTTTTACAGAAGGCTGAAAAAATTTAAGTAGGTATATATATTGGTGTTTCAATGTCTGAAGCAATGGCGGAAAAGAACCGCAAAGTCAGCAAGGAAAAAAGAGATGCTCTCAGGAAAAAGATAGAGGAGCTGGAAGACATCATAAGATACTATGATGCCATGATTGAGGAAATATATGAAACGCAGGAAGCGATGTTTCCCATATTTGTTGATCTGGTCAAGCTCATAAGCAGGTTATACAAAGAGGTTAAAATAGAAGATGATGAGATGAAAAATCGTATAAACCGTCTCGAGGAAACCTTTACAGAAAAAAGTGAGAACATTCTGAAGAAATACCTTAAGGATAATGACGACTTCACAGTGGCATACACATGATTTAAAAGTTATAGCCGAGAGGATAGCCGAGAAGATAGAAAAGGGCGAGATAAAGAATAAGCAGGATTTGCTGAGATATAAAAAGTTTTTTTCAAAAGAATACGGGCTCGATAGAATACCCTCCGATACCGAACTGCTTGCGAGCATTGATGAGGAAAGCAGGGAGAGCATCCTTGGCATTCTGCAGAGAAAGCCGGTGAGGACCATATCCGGTGTGGCTGTGGTTGCCGTCATGTCGTCCCCGCATCCATGCCCCCATGGAAGATGTGTTCCCTGCCCCGGGGGGCCGCCCTATTCTCCTCAGAGCTATACAGGCATGGAACCGGCGGCGAGAAGAGCTGAGAGAAATAACTTTGACCCATATCTGCAGGTGAGAGACAGAATAAAGCAGCTGGAAATAATAGGGCATCCGACGGACAAGATAGATATGATAATCATGGGTGGCACTTTTCCTGCAAGAGATTTGCACTATCAGGAATGGTTTGTGAAAAGATGCTACGATGCCCTCAACGAAAAAAATGCGAGAAATCTTGAGGAGGCAAAAAGGATTAATGAAGGGGCAAAACATAGATGCATAGGTCTTACTGTGGAGACAAGGCCGGACTGGTGCCGCCTCATCCATGTGGAAAAAATGCTGGAGATGGGAGCAACAAGGGTGGAGATAGGGGCGCAGATTCTGGATGATGAAATTCTTTACATAATGAAGAGAGGTCATACTGTAAGCGATACCATAATGGCGACACAGATTGCCAGGGATGCTGGGCTTAAAATATGCTACCATATAATGCCGGGCCTTCCAGGAAGCAATTATGAGAGGGATATGGAATCTTTCAAAAGAATGTTCACCGATGAGAGATTTCGCCCCGACATGTTGAAAATTTATCCCACACTCGTTGTCAAACCCTCTGCTCTCTATGAGATGTGGAAACAGGGAAGGTATCGCCCTCTTGATGAGGATGAGGCGGTGGAACTCATTGCGGAGATGAAAGAATACGTTCCGGAATGGGTGAGAATCCAGAGGATTGAAAGGGACATTCCGTCAAATCTTATAGAGGCAGGAATAAAAAAGAGTAATCTCAGGCAGGTGGTTCAGGAGAAAATGAGGAGGGAGGGGAAAAAATGCAGGTGTATAAGATGCAGGGAGGTGGGGCATCTCGGGATGGAGGTAGGGGATGATTTCATTTTGAGAAGGAGGGAATATGTGGCAAATGGAGGAAGAGAGATATTTCTTTCCTTTGAAAGCAGGGATGCCATAGCCGCCTACTGCCGCCTCCGCATTCCATATCGCCCCTACTTTTTTGATGATGATTGCGCAATTGTAAGGGAGCTTAAGGTTCATGGACCCATGGTGGAAATCGGAAAAAGAAAGGAGGAGAGATGGCAGCATCGTGGGTATGGAAAAATGCTCATGGATGAAGCAGAAAAACAGGCAAGGAGATTTGGAAAGGGCAGATTGCTTGTACTCAGTGGAGTAGGCGTAAGGAGTTACTACAGAAAAATGGGATATGAAAAGCAGGGTTTTTACATGGCGAAGGTTCTGGATTAGCCGAAGAGCGTTATGTACGGCTTTATCAGATAAATCATGGCCGAAACTATGTAAAATCCTGCAAGGGTGAGGTAGAAGGCTGCCCATAGTTCATTGTTCTCCAGCGTTATTCTTGAGAAATCCCCCTTCGTTATCTTATAAATCATCCACAGGGTGGGCATGAGAAGAATAAACAGAGCTGCAAGATGTGCGGGAATGAGGTTCATTTTGATATATATGGCGAGCAGCAAAAAGCTGAGGAGAGAAAAGGCGGTGATTATCCTGGTGAGGGTCTTTATCCCGTGATAGACGGCGGGCGTTATTATGCCATACCTCTTATCCCCTTCAATGTCATTTATGTCCTTGGTGTTCTGCCATCCCATCACCCACAGGGCTATAACACTTCCCAGAAGCCATGGGGTGGCGTCGCCCACGCTCCCAAACACGCTCCACGCGGCGGGCATGGGCAGCAACCCACGGGATATGGCCAGCGAGCCGGTATTAAGCCACAATCTCCTCTTTAGCCGGAAGGGTTCGAGATTGTAAAACACGCCTGCCATCAGAAGAATGACCATGAAGGAGCCATACACCACATTTATGGCATATCCCATTATTATGGAGAAGATGGCAAAGAACATGGCGGCCGCCTGCGCCTTTTCCTCGCTTATCTCCCCGCTCACTATGGGACGGTAATCCTTGCCATTTGCCCTGTCTATCTCCACATCCTCCACCTGATTCATTATCTGGCCCACTGCCTGCGCAGATGCCATGGCAAGGGCAGCGAGTAGCACCATTGAAAAGTTCTGAGAAAAGAGTTGTATCTCACCATATGCTGCAAGCTGGAATAGCACCCCAAATATGACTGCCATAAATGGAGCAATCAGAGTGAATGGTCTGACCAGCATAAACCACGCCTTCCAGTTCATAGTCCGATTTAAATAAAGGAAAAGCCTGTTTTAAATATTGTGGTTCAAAAATAGAAAAATAGGGGGGAGAGATTACAGCCAGTCGTAACCGCCTGCAATCAGCGCTTCACCCATCAGGAACTGGAGTTTCGGTATTCCATAACCTATCTTGCCAAAGTCGATGTAGATGCCCACGAATCCGAGTACAAAAAGAGTATGTGTTCCAACCATGTCCCAGTATTCAATACGTGGCGGGAGCAGATTTATGTTGAGCGATGCTGTATACCCAAGGAGGAAGTACTGCATTATTATGGGTCTGAACATGAATCCGATGAAAGCCTCTCCAGGATATAGCGGAATCCATGAGAATCCTCTTCCAAAGCTTATTATGGGAAGGAGGAAATCCATTTTGCCACTGAAGAGTTTCATAAGAATTCTCTCCGGTGTAAAGAAATCGGGTATGAGTCCCAGTTCTTTAAGCTTGTTTATGAAGGCCTCCACTATTTCCTTTGCAAGCGTCTTCTCATCATCCCCTGCATTCGGATCGGAAAGAACTTTAAGTGCGTCCTCCACCACAAGGGCGTTGTTCTGTATGTCATTAACCATCTCTTCAGAAAGAGAAATTGTCCTTACCTCGTTTCCGAAGGGAGTCATTGTCGTGACTTTAACATCCGTATAGCTTCTCTGTTCTGCTGCAGTTGCTGTGCTGCTAAGATATGGCGATGCCAGAAAGGCAAGCGCTACGAGCATTACTCCAAATTTTACCCCCCATCTCATTTATCTTCACCTAATATGTATAGGTTGGTGAATATTTATGCATTTCGCTGTATCTGTAAGGCATCCATAAAGAAAAAGGCCTTTTCCATCAATTTTATAGGAACAACATGAATAAATTTCACCCCTTCATATTCCACATCCACAAGGGTGAGATTTTCTGGAGGAGCAGGTGGAAAACTTATATGTTTTTTAAATTTTAGGGAAAATTTTATATCTTCAAAATTAATCTTGCCTTCTCCCACCATCATTATCGCCCCCATCATCTTTCTCACCTGATTCCATAGAAAGGATTTGCCTCTAAAATTAAAGATGAGCATCTCCCCTTTTTCCTCCATGCTGGCGGAATATATCCTCCTCACAGGATTTCTGGAATCCAATCTGGCAAAGGAGGAAAAGTCATGTTCTCCAATAAAAAGTTTCACCGCCTTTTCCATATTTTCCACGTCATAGCCCCTATTATAGAGATAATAGCGATATGTTTTTGCTATGGAATGGCGGGGATTGAAACTCTCTTCCACCTCCGCATATCCAACAACCCATACGTCCTTCATTCTTTCCATCACCCTCAGAAAGTTTCCCCTTGAATTGAAGGATATTACATTTCCCAGGGCATTAACGCCCCTGTCAGTTCTGGAAGCATATTGAAACTTGCTTTCTTTTCTACCTTCAATTATTCCGCTTTTAACCAGTGTAGACACTATTTCCCCCTCCACTGTTCTCCTATCAGGCTGCATCGCAAATCCGTGGAATTTGCTGCCATCATAGGCGATTTTAACGGCAATTCGCATGTTTAAAATATGCGTTTCCCATTTAAAAACATGAAGAAGAAATACGCCAGCATATTATGCTGTCCCTACTGCCATGGTGAACTGAAACTTGAGATAAAAAAGGAGGAAGGGGATGAGATACTGGAGGGCAGATTTTTATGCGATAAATGCAAAAAGGAATATGAGATAAGGGACGGCATTCCCGTCATGCTATGATTTCGAGATTATGTGAATTATATCTCCATTTTTGAGTACATGATCTGCGCCCACTATCTTTCCCGTTCTTGCATCCACCGCCCTTATGAAGCCCTCCGCCAGGTCGCTGTGCACTTTATAGGCAAGATCTATAACGGTTGAGCCGGCGGGAAGAAGAAAAACATCAGGCAACACATTTCCATCCTTGTCACAGAGTTTATGCTCATCCTCAACAGGATAAACTGCTATTAGATTCAAAAGCTCAAAGACCGCCTTATCTATGCACTGCTGAACTCCTGTGGAGCCAAATCTTTTCAGAACATGCTCCTCTATATATTCCAGTCCCTTTCGCTGTTTTTCATCCATATCCCCAAGTATCTCAAAGGATGCATCCCCCGGCCTGTACTTTATGTATCCATGCTCACTGGCCCTCACAAGGGCAAGTTCGGACATGGCAGAAGTGGGTATGGCCATCTCGCCCCTGAATCTATTTATCATCTCATCACTCGCCTTATCCGCCTTATTGAGGGCAAGAAGAATGGGTTTTGCCTCCCTTCTCACCTCGGTGGCAAATCTCATCATCTCCTCGTCCCCCCATTTAACCGCCTCCTCGGGCAGATTTGCCTTGCGAAGGGCCCTCTTTATTTCCTCCTCCCTTATGCCAAGTCCCGTCAGTTTCTCAGCCAGCATTTTCTCCGGTTTAATGCCCTCGCTCCTCGCCTTCATGCTCAGCCGATGCCAGTCCCTCTCGAGCAAACCCTTAATCCAGTAATCTATCTCCTCCTCCAGAAATTTTATATCCATGGCCGGATCATGCTGCCCGGCGCCGCAGGGCCGCCCCTCCTCGTCGGTCGAGCCGGAAACATCCACTATATGTATCAGGCATGAGGCCTGCCTCAAATCATCCAGAAATTTGTTTCCTAAACCCCTTCCTTCATGTGCCTTTGGTACAAGGCCAGCCACATCTATGGCCTCCACGGGCACATATCTTATGCCATCCAAACATCTTGAATTTTTTGGGTTGCATTTTATTCCGTATTCCCTGCACGGGCATGGGGTTCTGGCGTACATTATCCCTTTATTGGCATTTATGGTGGTGAAGGGATAGTCGGCCATCTCCGCCATGGCAAGGGTGGTGGCATTGAAAAAGGTTGTTTTCCCCACATTCGGCTTTCCAACTATTCCTATCTGCACCATTTTATCAACTGAAGTAATGGGACGGCTCCTCCTCCTTTTTTCTCACCCTCTTCTCCTTAAGGATGTCTATTGCCAAAATCATGGAAGTGGGAATTATTCTTATTATTCCCTCCTTCGAGCCGTGGGATGAATCCATCTTTATGCACACCCCGCTCTCATCCTTGGAGATGTATGCATAGCCGACGAAGGTGCCTCTCGTTTCCATTGCCTCCTTATCCGGGCCTATGGAGTATATGAGATAACTCGAGCCGGGAACCAGTTCCACTATTTTTTCCTTCATTTCTTATACCTCCTCTCCACCAGCCTCTGAAGATGCCTTGCCGTCTCCGCATATCCCTCCATGGCAACCTTCACATGCGCCTCCACGAAATTCCATGCCTTGGATATGCTTCCATAGCGGAGGCGATATGTCTTCTTCACCTTTATTCCCTCCCCCTCCTTACCCTCCTCCAGTATGTCCATGCTCTTGAGTTTGTTTAGATGGCGATAGATGGCTGCCTTCGTTGCCCCCAGATGGGAAACAAGTTCCTCCACCGTCCATTGCTTGTTGGGATGGAGAAGGAAGGATTCGAAAAGGCGGTATGCTACAGAATTCTCATCATCGTTATCTCGCATATATCCTATATTTTTAAGAAAAATGATGGCAACCTTTGTATAGTCCTCCTCTCCAGTTGGAGGAGTTGCCTTAACCACCCTTATCTCAAAGTTCATATGCACTAATATTCTATAAGTTTATAACTTATTTGGATTGGATTGGCGAACAGTTATGGCCATTACCTCACTTTTATGTAGGTTATCTCCTCGCTTTCCGCGGAGTTGCCCACCTTGTCATAAACGACAACCTTGATGGTATTCTTGGAAAGCAATTTGCTTCGTGGTAACTCAGCCGTGTAGGGTGCCGAGTAATCCTTCCATAGGATCTCGCCATTCAATATGAATTCCGCGTAGAACACGCCGGAATAGGAATCGCTTGCCGTCGCCTCCGCCTCAAATTTGCCAATGATTATGGTGTTTCCGAATATGGTGGGGAGTATGCGGCGGTTGAACATGTAGATGTAGCCCTTCTGGGGGGTGGCAATGGAAACGGTCGGCGCCACATTGTCGATTTTTATGGTGAAGTTGCTTGTCGCCTCCTGATTGCCGGCATTGTCCACGCTGTAGTAGTATATCTTATGCTCGCCATTAACCGAGAAATTGAATGTGCCGTTGTATTTCTTCCAGTCACCGTCATCTATTTTATACATGGTGTAATTCACGCCGGATATGGCATCACTTGCCTCAAAACTTATCCTGGCAACGCCCTTTATCCATCCTCCCAGGCCATAGGAGGCATTTATTCCATATAGGGTTTCTGGGGGAGTGAAATCTATACCCACGGTGAAGTTGCTCACATTTTCCTCATTTCCTGCATTGTCAATACTGTAGTAATATATGGTGTAAAGCATTTCCTCGGTGAGGGTTATGTTGCCCTCGTATATCTCCCATTCGCCGTCATTTATTTTATAAAATGTTGCATTAACCCCGGAAATGTTATCCGAGGCATTGAATATTATGGTTATATTGCTTCTGTACCACTTCTTTCCCCCCACCACGGTGTAATTTGTTACCGGGGGTGTGAAATCAATGGTGGCAAGAAGTGAATCCATGGAGGTGGCGCCATCATTATCTTTAACCGTAAGATTCACAACATATATGCCCTCCTGGCCATATGTATGATTCACCACCATTCCATAGCCAACGCTTCCGTCTCCGAAATCCCATGTGTAATTCACTATGCTTCCATCCATATCATAACTCTGGCTGCCGTTTAACTCGATGGTGAGATTGTGGGAAATCACATCATCTCCTGCAACCGCTACAGGGGGCACATTCTCTATGGTTATGTCCTTTTCCACATACTTGCTTGCCCCACTGCTGTCTATGACAACCAGCCTCACGGTATAGGTGCCATTGTCCTCATAAATATGCACAGGATTCTGCTCCGTACTGCTGCTGCCATCTCCAAAATACCATATCCAGGCCACCACATCCCCCGTGGAGTTGTCGTAAAAATGCACCTCCTCCAGGTCGGTGGGACTGGATGGCTCCCAGTAAAAATCAGGAGTGAGTGCCGCCTCTGCCCCCATAAACAATGCCACCACTATCAAAGCCAATAATCCTGCTACACCTTTCATATGAATCGCTTCTAAAATTTGTTTTCATTATTTATGTATTTCGGAGAAGGAGTTAAGAGGAAGATGCAATATTTCATCTTCTTCTCCATCAATTTCACATCCATTTATTGAATTTTACAGGGAAATTTTTTAAATTCGAGGAATATTCATGGAACATGATAACCGGAAACGAAAGCAGGCCATCTGTGAGAGTTGTACCAGGTGAGAATGCGAAAAAAATAATGGAGAAGGATGAAAAATATATCGCCACAACCACAAAGGCATCCCCGGCGGTGGTGAAGGAGGCAAAAGGAATTGTTTTTGAGGATGTGGACGGCAACATATTTTTCGATTTCACCTCGGGTGTGGGCGTGGTGAACGTGGGGCATTCCAACCCCAAAGTGGTGAAGGCCATACAGGAGCAGGCGGAGAAATTCCTGCATTTTGCCGGAACCGATTTTTACTATGAACTCCAGGCAGAACTCGCCAGAAAACTCATAGAGACCACCCCCGGTGATTTTGAAAAGAAGGTGTACTTTGGCAACAGCGGGGCGGAGGCGGTGGAGGCGGCCATAAAGATGGCGAGATGGAGCACAAAGAGAAAATTCTTCATCTCATTTCTTGGGGCATTCCACGGGAGGACCATGGGCGCCCTCGCCCTGACGGCCAGCAAAACCGTTCATAAACAGAGGTTCTTTCCCTGGATGCCGGGAGTTGTGCACGTTCCATATCCAAATCCATACAGAAATCCCTTCGGTATAGATGGCTATGAGGAGCCGGATGAACTGGTAAATGCGGTTATAAACTACATGGAATTCCTTTTCAAGCATGCGGTGCCGAGTGATGAGGTGGCCGCCATCTTCTCCGAGCCGATACAGGGAGAGGGCGGGTATATAGTGCCTCCAAAAAATTTCTTCAAGGAGCTGCTGAAACTTGCCGAGGAGCATGGTATCCTTCTGGTGGATGATGAGATACAGGCGGGTTTTGGAAGAACTGGAAAGATGTGGGCAATAGAGCATTTCGGCATTATTCCCCACGTAATAACAACAGCCAAGGCAATTTCCTCCGGCATCCCGTTATCGGCATGCATATATCCCGCAAAGAACGATTTTGGTGTTAAAGGTGCCCACTCCACCACCTTTGGAGGAAATCCTCTGGCATGCGCGGCATCCCTCGCCACTCTTGAGGAACTTCAGAATGGACTCATAGAGAATGCTGCAAAACAGGGAGAGATACTCAGGAAACGGCTGGACGAGATGGTGGAGAAATATGAGATTGTTGGCGACGCCAGGGGCATTGGTTTAATGCAGGCCATAGAAATCGTAAAAAGTAAGGAGAGCAAGGAGATGAATCCGAAGGTGAGGGACGGAATAGTGGATACTGCCTTCAAGAAGGGTCTGCTGCTGCTCGGATGCGGAGAGAGTTCCATCAGATTTATTCCGCCGCTCTGCATAAATGAGGAGCAGGTGAACAGTGCCATGGATGTGCTGGAGGAAGCCATAAAGGAAGCTGGGCAGCAGTAACCTCCTCCCTTTCTATTTTATCTTTCTATTTTATTTTATCCCATCGCCTACAGCCATCTTTATGGATATGGGTTGAAGGCGGGGTCGCCATAGAGAGTAAACTCATGTATGCACACATATTTCTTATCCAGCGCCTTTGTTTCTTCCGTTGAAGATGACGTTGCCAAAGGCAGAGGAGGAGTCCACATGAAGGTGGAGTTGGCATCCTTTGGTAAATATTTGTTCTTCGCATCCCTCAGTGCCATTCCTGTGGTGCTGTCGTTCTTCAGCAAATCTATAATGAAATCCTCCGCGAGAAGAGCGCCAAAATGCAAATCTGGATATTCTCCCTTCAGCCATAAGTTCTTGGTGGCATTCACATATCCCCACACCCCAAATCCCTTAAATATTTTGCCCGGCTCCAGATAGCCAGGATCGGCAGTATAGCGGGTGGAAGCGATGAAGGCATTAACGCCTGCATGGATGTAGGCCTGGCTGAGACAATTTTCCGGAATCATCCCCTCTATTTTGCCCACCAAGCAGCTCTCTATGAATGCCACGCTGGGTTTGTAGGGCATGTTGACAACATGGCGAACATCAAAACTTCCCTTGCCAGATAGACCTGTTTTCAATCCCAGTCCAAATTGGTCCATTTCCAGAGCGTCGCCTGCTTCATAAAGATAATGACTTCCATGATCGAAGGCAAATATGTAATTACTTTCCAGTTGATATTCTCCGCCCTTTCGTTCCATGATGAGGCCAACGCGCTGCGCATCCAGTTTGTGGGCGGAAAGAACGTTAAAACCATGCTCCTCAAAATCATGGCTTATCCTTTCATTTATGAACTTGCTCTCGCCTGTAGGAAACTTGGTGGGTTCATCTCTGACCGGACCGAACCCTATTATGCTCTTGAGATAGTTCATCATGGGCGTTACAATAGGTATCTTCTGAAATTCTATGCCCGTACCCGTCTGCACCGTGGCGGTGTTCTTCCACTCTCCGAGAGAGGAAATTATATCATCATAAAATATGGTTCTGGCTATGAGGGCAGAGCAGTCTTCAGCGTTATAGCCAGTAATTCTTCCCACGGCATTTTCCTGGAAGGGATAGAAGGTGAAGGTATCATTCTCCATATCGCAGAATTTTGGATCTATATCGCCATAAATAAAATCGCTGGCCACCCCCTGCCCGGAAACATAGTCGCTGTCAGGGTTGTAGTAATAATACATGGGCACCATGGTTGCATCGCCCATAATGGCTATGTAAATTGGCTCATCCCTGTAGGATTGCCATAGTTTGTAAATATCCTTGGGCATTTCCCTGATTTCCCTCAGTATCTCATTCAGTGAATCATGGATTCCAAGAACATGGATGTTGCAGCTGTCCACTATTTTCTCATTGGAAATCGGATATATTATGCCGCTCTCGTTCACATTTTCTCCGCCGGCAAAGGCAAAATTTTCCATGGCAAATACCATTCCTTTATGGAAGGAGGCAACATATGGAGCAAGGGAAGACAAGTCCTTCATCAGGGGAAAGTTACCGCGGTCCAGTTGCTCCACTTTCACATTCATCTCATATGAGCCCTTTCTTTTGGCAATCCATGTCCCCACCACCTCTGCCTTGTAAACGCCCGGCTGGTTGTAAACACACACTTCATATTCAAGCCTGTCCACCACTATGTTGCCGTTCGCATCCACTTCAGGTATCCCTCCTGCGGTGGAGGTATATATGAAAATCGTTCCATCGGGCATGGCGAGATGAAGGAAGAGGCGGTCGCCCCATTTCTCCACATCCTCACTGTCCCTGTTTATCAGCTCCACCTTTATTCTCGCAAATCCGTCGTAGGGCACATTGATGGAATGCACTGCGGAATAGTTGAATCCGGAAAGAAGGATATTCAGTCCATGAAGTGTGCTGCCCGAGTTTATAGTTCCGCTGTAATGATATTCCACACTGTCAAGAACGCGGGGTTTTGTTATGTCGAGGGGATTCGACATAACAATGTAACCCACCTCTCCGAATTTATCTTTGACAAATTCCATCACATATTCATATGCCTCTGTGGCATCA
>JAGGZK010000037.1 GCA_021162065.1 Thermoplasmata archaeon | reverse complement strand
TAAATGGGGAGGGGAGTGTAAGATGCCTCCACGCCTTCCGGGTTTTTTCTTACCCTCCCCAATATTTTTATAATGCGCCTTTTTTCTCACACGTGTATAAAATTATTGAGCACACCGCAGATGTGGGGATAGAGGCAAGAGGAAAAACACTTGAGGAGGCCTTCGAGGAAGCAGCCAGAGGAATGTTTGCCATAATCACCAATGATGCAAAAATAGAGGAAAAGGTGGAAAGGAGGGTGGAAATACCCCATGAAGGGGACGAGGAAATGCTTCTGGTGGACTGGCTGTCAGAACTTCTTTATATTCATGACGTGGAAGGCCTTGTCTTCGGAAGATTTGATGTCGCAATAGACAAAAAACTTGTTGGCGTGGCATATGGCGAGGAGTACAGCAGGGAAAAGCACGGTTATGGTGTGGAGATAAAGGCGGTTACATATCACATGCTGGAAATAAAAAGAGATAAAAAAGGAGTGCTCATTAGAGTATTATTTGACATATGAGGGTGAGAAAATGTGGGAAGGTCCGCTTGAGAAGATAGGAGAATACAGATATCAGATACCCAAAAGCTATAGAGGAATAAAGGGAAATCTGAAAATGAGAGTTCCTGCCGTGATATATGCCAGCCCCGACATGCTGGACAGCATAAAGAAGGACAACGCCCCTGAGCAGGCGGCCAATGTCGCCACCCTGCCGGGCATAGTGGGGAAGTCCATGGCCATGCCCGACATCCATTGGGGCTACGGCTTTCCAATAGGAGGCGTTGCCGCCACTGATGCTGAAGAGGGTGTTATCTCTCCAGGAGGTGTCGGCTTCGACATAAACTGCGGTGTGCGGCTGGTGAGGACAGATCTTAGGGTATCTGACCTGGATAAAAGCGCCATAAGGCAACTGGTGGACGAGCTTTTCAAAAATGTGCCTTCCGGTGTGGGAAGCAAGGCAAGAGTGCAGCTAAACAGAGCCCAGCTGGATGAGGTGCTGGAGCTGGGAGCAAAATGGGCTGTCGACCAGGGTTATGGATGGGACGAAGATTTGGAATATCTTGAAGAAAATGGGAGGATGGAGGTGGCTGATGCCGGCCTTGTATCGGAGAAAGCAAAGGAGAGGGGTAAATCACAGGTGGGCTCGTTGGGAGCGGGCAATCATTTTCTGGAAATCCAGAGGGTGGCGGAGATTTACGATGAGGAGGCGGCAAAGGCATATGGAGTGGAAAAGGATCAGATAGTTGTCATGATTCACACCGGCTCAAGAGGTTGCGGGCATCAGATATGTTCCGACTACCTGAGAGTTTTTGAAAATGCGGTAAGAAAATATAACATTTCCCTGCCCGACAGGCAGCTGGCATGCGCTCCCGTAAAAAGCAGGGAGGGAGAAAATTACTTCAAAGCCATGGCGTGCGGCGCCAACTTTGCATGGGCAAACAGGCAGATGATTGTTCACTGGGTCCGCCAGTCCTTCGAGAATGTGCTCAAGAGGGATGCTGAGGAAATGGGAATGCATATTGTATATGATGTGTGCCACAACATAGCCAAGCTGGAGGAACATGTGGTGGATGGCGAGAAGAAGATGCTGTATGTTCACAGAAAGGGAGCAACTCGCTCTTTCGGACCCAGCAGAAAGGAAGTGCCGGCAAAGTACAGCAAAGTGGGACAGCCCGTTCTTATTCCTGGAGATATGGGAACCGAAAGCTACCTCCTGCGGGGCACGGATGAATCGGAGGAAACCTTCGGCTCCACCTGCCATGGAGCAGGCAGAGTGATGAGCAGACAGCAGGCGAAAAGGAGATGGAATGGGAGGGAGATAGCAAGAATGCTGGAGAGCAAGGGCATATACGCCCATGCCGCAAGCTGGAGTGTCATGGCTGAGGAGAGTCCCGATGCCTATAAGGATGTGAGCAAGGTTGTTGAAACAACCCATGGCGCCGGTCTGTCCCTCAAAGTGGCGAAAATGCGACCCCTGGGAGTGGTAAAAGGATGATTGAGATAGCGATAAAGGCAGCCATATGCGTGGTGTTTGCACTCATAAGCGTGAGATACAGGATACTGGATGTGGGCGGCACGGTGATGGCCCTCATAATAGGAGGGGTGATAATATTTACAGGCGGCATAGGATGGTTTTCCCTTCTCCTTATTTTCTTTGTGATTGGCTCCGCCGCCACGAGATACAAACACAATCTGAAAAGGAGAAGATTGCACGAAGGATATGGAAGAAAAACCATGAATGTGATTGCCAACGGCTCGGTGCCTGCCATACTCGCTCTCTTTTCTGTGGAGCATAATCTTGCGCTTCCCTTCGTTGCCGCCATATCCGTCGCCATGGCAGACACTCTTGCTTCAGAGCTTGGAGTTCTTTCAGATAAGGCGTATATCATCACCAATATGAAACCTGTTAAACCGGGAACAAATGGCGCCATCTCATGGCTTGGGGAGGGAATGGCACTTATTGGAGCATTAATCATATCCGTGGCAGGATATTTTCTTGTTGGATTAACGGTGACGGAGATATTTCTATCAATACTTCTCGCCCTTCTTGGATGCCATATTGATTCTGTGCTGGGAGCCACATTTCAGGGCGGCTATAGCGGCTCATTAAGAGGGGAGAACACCATAATAACCAACAGCGATGTCAACCTTATATCCATAGCAATAACCGCTCTGATTGCATTCATAATCGTGGAGGCGTTCTGAAGGCGTGTATTAACACAACATCATAATACATCACCCTCTTTTCGTGGAAATGAAGGGATGCTTTTATGGGAAATCTGTATTTTTTCTCACCTCCTATTCCCCATCCCTCTTTTTTAAGCAGATTTTTTATGAAATGCAATGATTTTTCAAGATGAAGGGAATAGATGACATCCCCCACCTCCATGGCTTTTCTGACAAAAAGGGAATCTGCCCCTCTGTTTGAAAACTGGGCGCCAAAGGGAGGGTTCATTATAACGGTATCCACCCGTGTTTCAAAATCTTCAATGTTTGCCACCACAAACTCCACATCAACGCCAAACTTACTCGCCTCCTCCTCTGCTTTCTTGATCAGTTCCTCATCCAGATCCACCGCCACAACTTTCCCTGCATTCAGCAACGCTGCCCCTATGGCAAATATGCCTGTGCCACATCCGGCATCTAAAACAACTTTATCTTTGATATCGCCATTCTGATATGCATGCCAAAGCACATCTGCTGCTATGCTGGCAGGCGTTGGATACTGCTCCATCTCCGCCTTTATGCTGGATGGCTGCTCTATTTTCTGCAACATCATTTCCAGTTTCTTCTTCACAATTTTATTATCCGAGCATATAAAAAGCATGCTGCATATCATTCAATGGGAGGGAGCATATTATTATCCAGCCCAGCCACCCATGCAACGCTTCTCCTCACAATCCACCAGTTATAAGAGGGAGGAAGCATATCCCTGTTTCTCCATCTAAAAAGCCCCTTAAAAAATAGATGATTGAAAGAGTCATCCACCTCATATATTTGCCCCCCACGCCATACAGGATGCTCTGGATGATTTCCGAATATAACCACCCTTCCCTCCCCAAAATTGCATGATATGGCAGCCGGCTTTCCGGCAATACGGGTTTCTATTATCTCCCCCATGCTCCAGAAATCGGTGAAAGGTGGGGAAAAGGGAGTAAATCTCCATGCATGTATGGTGGTGCTCTCATTTCCATTCTTTCCTGAGATATTTTCTTCAGGGTATGTTACCATTATGCTCACATTGCCATATGGAATGAGGGCAGGACCTGCAACCCACCTTATTATTCTGCTGCTCCTCCCATAGCCCTCAAATACAGGATGAGTTGTATTGACATGGCAGTTCTGGCATATACCCGTACCATCTATGGAAAGATTATACCATACGTAGGCGGAAATGCCCACCCTGGCAGGATTTTTCCATAGGAGGGTGGAGGCAAAGGGATCCGCCATGTCCTGATAGGATTTTACTGGAGCAATTCCCAGCGCCGCCCTGTTCATGAACCATTCCCACATCGTCCAGTGCTTCCATCCCCTCTCAGCAGGAGAAAGTAGTCCCATACCTGCAAGATTGGCTCCACCGCATGTGCCAAAATATCCTCCTCCGCTGGCGACAAAATTTCTTATCTCTCTCTTCCATGTGCTGAGATTTTTGTCATTCATGCGCCAGAATTCCTTCCCTATACCCGGGATAACCAGCACATCATATTCTTTCAACTTTCCCCTACATATGTCTCCATCGGAGAGCCATCGGGCTTGGAAAGTGTATCTTGCCCCATCTGCTTCCCATGTATAGTTATCTATTATCTCCATCATCTCAGGAGGTGAGGTAAAACTCGGGATGAAAGAGTCCAGTATCGCCACCCTTATGGTTTTCTCTGCCGGAGGCATGAGAGAAATAACATTTGGCATTGCCATCACCGCCAAAACAACGAAAAGCAGAATCTTCGCCATGAAATAACATGGCATTTTCCTTAATATGCCTTTAGAAAAGTTTTTAAATCAACATCCAATATATTAACGTTCGTTATTTGAACGTTCAAAAGGAGGATGAAATGAGGATATTGCTTGTGCAGGCGGACAGGGATGCAGGTCGCTATGGCCGGATAGCAGCAAGATTTTTTATTCCCTCACTTGCACTGGAACAGATCGCCGCATGCACTCCCAGTCAGCATGAAATAATGGCTGTGAATGAGTGGTATGAAAAGGTTGATTTAAACATAGAATGTGATCTGGTGGCCATCTCCGCTTTTACAAAAGATGCATATCGCGCCTATGAGATAGCAGATGCTTTCAGGGAAAGAGGAGTAAAGGTGGTTCTCGGCGGATACCATCCAACTGCCATGCCAGAGGAGGCAAAGCAACATGCGGATGCCGTCGTCATAGGCGAGGCGGAGGAGGTGTGGCCGCAGGCAATAAAAGATGCGGAAAAGGGAAAGTTAAAGCCCTTCTATGGCTGGAAAAAGGTCCAAGGAGAGAAAATACCTCCGGCAAGGAGAGGGATAGTAAAGCATGGCTCTCTATTTTCCGCCGTCCAGACCAGCAGGGGGTGCCCTTACAAATGTGAATTCTGCCAGATGACGGGATTTGGGGATACAATCCACAGAAAAAGGAGGATAGGGGATGTGGTGGAGGAGATTGAAAAATTGCCGGGCAGAATATTCTGGTTTCATGATGCCTCCCTCACCATAAATCCGATCTACACAAAAAAATTATTCAGAAAAATGATCGAGAGAAAAATAAAGAAAAAATGGATTGCCTTCGGAAATGCTGCTCTTCTTTCCAGGGACGAGGAGTTTCTTCATCTTGCAAAGAAGGCGGGATGCATAGCATGGATGGTGGGGCTGGAAAGTGTATCCCAGAAAACCATAAACGAGGAGATAGGAAAAGGAGGTAACAGAATAGATAGAATTCCCGGAATGGTGGAAAAAATAGAGAGGGAGGGAATGGAGGTGTGGGCATCCTTCATTTTTGGTTTTGACAGCGATACTCCCGATGTTTTTGATACCACCTTTGAAAAACTGAATGAGTGGGGAATCAGGGTGGCGGAATTCAACATCCTTACGCCCTTTCCAAGAACACCCATCTTTGAAAAGTTCATGAAGGAGAAGAGAATAGGATCTCTTGACTGGAGCAGATACGATTTAAATCACGTCGTTTTTAAGCCCAAAAATATGGAAATGCGGGAGCTGGAGAAGGGGATCAAAAAACTCTATAGAAAATTCTTTTCACCCCACAGAATTCTTAAATCCTTCTTTTCCACACCCCACATGGGAAACAAAATTTTTGTTCTTGCCGCAAACCTCGCCGTAAAGATGTTTACGGATTTTGATAGAAATTATGAAACTGGAGGAGAAAAATATGAAGATACTGCTTGTCATGCCGTCCATAAAGGAGAGAGTCACCCTCTATGACAGAATCTTTATGAAATTCACCATGTGGGAACCACTCACCCTCCGCCAGATTGCCGCATGCACACCGGAAAAGCATGATGTTACTCTTATAAATGAGAACCATCGCCACATTCGATTCAGCGGAGATTACGACCTCGTTGGCATATCCTCCATGACAGCCACAGCACCCCGCGCCTACAAAATTGCGGATGAGTTTAGGGCAAGAGGTGTAAAGGTGGTTCTCGGCGGATACCATCCAACTGCCATGCCGGAGGAGGCAAAGCAGCATGCTGATGCTGTTGTTATAGGAGAGGCGGAGGAGGTGTGGCCGCAGGTAATAAAAGATGTGGAAAAGGGAAAACTGAGGGATTTCTACAGGGGCACCTCCAAAAGAATTGCGTCTCCCATAAGTAATAATGGGGCTCTATTCGGATATGTGGAGGCGAGCAGAGGATGTGTGAACAAATGCGACTTCTGCGCCATCGCCAGCACCCCCATGGGGAAGTACAGGAAAAAATCCATTGATGCTGTTGTCCAGGAAATAGAATCCATGAAAAATAGAGGATTCGTATTCTACGATTCATCCCTCACCATCGATATCGAATACACCAAAGAGTTATTCAGACGGATAAAGGAGACGGGAAAAAGATTTGCATGTTTCGGAAATGCAAATGTGCTTGCGAGGGATGATGAGCTGCTTTCCCTCGCCTATGATGCTGGATGTGTGGCGTGGGCTGTCGGTTTTGAAAGTGTTTCCCAGGAATCCATGATAAACGTAAATAAAAAATCCAACAGAGTTGAAGAATATGGGAAAGTTATAAGGAAGGTCAACGAGCATGGTATGGCCCTCATCGGCTCCTTTGTGTTTGGATTCGATTATGACCCTCCGGATATATTTGATACCACCCTCAAATTTTTTCAGGAATGGAATATCGACTCCGTAGGGGTGAACATACTCACACCCCTTCCCGGCACACCTCTTTTTGATGAAATGAAAAGAGAAAACAGGATTCTAACCAGAGACTGGAGCAAATACGATTTCTATCATGTTGTTCATAAACCCCGCCTTCTATCGCCAGCGGAGTTATATGAGGGAGTGAGAAAAATAACCAGAGAATTTTTCTCGGCTGAAAAAATACTGAAAAGATTGCTTGGGAAAAGATTTGGTTTTATCACAAGGATGGCCCTTGCCCACCACCTCCTCTCATCAAAAATTGGCTATTCACATTTCATGAAGGCAAGAAGAGATATCTTCACGCATCTCCATTCCATCCCCAGCAAAAATCCGGATAGAAATATAAACGAAATTTAGATATGGACTCATGACGCAGAGTCCTGTATATTTTAAGTCTGCCTCCACTCCATATTCAAAGGATGCGCTTCATCTTGCTGTGAAAAAACTCATGGACAGGGTGGATGTGATTGAGAGAGAAGATGTGGTTGCCATAAAACTTCATATGGGAGAGAGAGGGAATACTGGCCACATCCGTCCCATTTTTGTGAGAATGATTGTGGATTTTGTGAAGGAGCGAAAAGGCAAGCCCTTCCTTACGGACACAACGACATTATACGGAGGGCACAGAGGAAACGCCATCGATTATTTAATGACCGCAGCCATGAACGGCTTTAGCATCTCCTCCATGAACTGCCCCATCATAATAGCAGATGGGTTGAGAGGCAATGAAGAAGTCCATGTGGAAATGAATGGAGAGAGGATAGCCATTGCAAGGGCAATATATGAAGCAGATTGCATGATTGTCCTCAGCCATTTCAAAGGGCATGGAATGGCTGGCTTTGGAGGGGCCATAAAAAATCTGGGAATGGGATGCTGCAGCAGGGCCGGCAAACTATGGCAGCATGAGGTGAGCAAACCCCTTCATGATGATAGCAAATGCATACTCTGCTTGGAGTGTCTCCAGTTCTGCCCCGCAGATGCCATCTTTGAAGAGAATGGAAAAATAGGGATTGATTATGAAAAATGCAGGGGATGTGGGCATGCACGGTGCTGTGTGAGCAGGGATGCTTTTCTCTCTCAGAAGAAATGTGGAAAAAATTTCAGCAGAGGGTGGCCATGGCTGCCGCAGCAGCTGCCAAAAAATTTGATGGAAAAGTTGCTTTCCTGAATTTTTTGATGGACATAACTCCAAGATGCGATTGCTGTTCCTTTGCTGGAAAGCCGGTGGTCAACGATATGGGCATCCTTTCATCCAGAGATGCGGTGGCTATAGACAGGGCATGCTACGATATGGTGTGCAGGGAGTATGGAAAGGATGTATTCATGGATATACACGGAATAGATGGAACAATACAGATAAAAGAGGCGGAGAAGGTGGGCCTTGGAAAAGCCGCCTACTCATTGACTGAAATCTGATTGGAGATTTTTGGATTTATGAAAAGCACCGTAATCTCCTTTTCTCCCTTGTTGCCAGCGTTATCATAGGCCACCACCTTTATTTCATGACTTCCCAAGGAAAAATCATCCCAGAGCCACTGATAGGGCGGAACAGAATCCTTTCCCTTGAACTCGCCGTCTACGTAAAACTTTGCCTCCTTCACACCTGATATGACATCACTCACCATTGCTTCCACTGTTATGTTGCCCACCACTATGGTGGTATCCGAGGAGATTATCTTTCTTCCGAAAAAGTAAATTCCATTATAGGGGGTTATATCAACGGAGGGCGGAGTGGAGTCAACATTTATCTCCTTTCTTACCAGCTCCTCCGCATTGCCAGCATTGTCCACAGCAAAATATTCCAGGACATGGAAACCTTCTCCCACACTTATGCTGCCTTCATATTCTGCATAAACCCCATCATCCAGGCGATAGTAGAGCGTCTTAACTCCCGACATGCTATCATAGGGCATAAGTTTTATTTCTACCTCTCCAGAATACCATCCATCGCTTGCATTTTTTGAGGTGTTGAAAAGAGTAGAGGGTGGTTTTAAATCCATCTTCAGCGTTGTGTTATGCATCTCCTCCTCATTTCCATATGCATCAATGGCATAGTAGGATATGTTGTAGATTCCCTCCTTATTAATAGAAACATTGGGGTCAAAAGTTGTCCAGTTTCCATCGTTGATTCTGTAAAGTATATTCTTCACCCCGGAAAAATTGTCCGAGGCATTGAACCAAAATTGCAACTCTGTCACATACCATCCCTCCGCTCCATTTGGAGAAGAGGGAAGGGTTACCATATGAGAAACAGGAGGGGTAACATCTATTATAACCTGAGCAGACGTCACATTCTCCATGGACTGGTTATCCTTTACGGTGAGATTAACCGTGTATATGCCCTCCACCGCATAGGAATGATTCACCACCATTCCATAACCAACGCTTCCATCTCCAAAGTCCCAGGTATAGTTTACTATGATGCCATCGGCATCATGGGAAAGGGATGCATTAAAGGTGACATTGTAAGCATTTACAGAGTAGGTGAAATCAGCCACTGGAGGAACGCCATCCGCCGTGACATTCCAGGAAATGGCAATAAGAAGTGCGATAATAACTGCTATCCCCTTCTCCGATTTTGAAATCATATGCACTTATTGTTTTCCTTCTTTTATGTTTTTTGGTGGAAAAATAATTTTAAATAATCCGAGTGATTTTTAAAGGAGATGGATGCGATTAAATGGGCTGGGCTTATATTAATGGGCTCCGGATTCTTTGCTCTCGTGATGTATGGAGTGTACAATATACTTAAAGAGATGAGCTCCGTTGACCCTGTGATTTTTGCAAGTGCGGCTGCCATCTTTGCAGGGATTCTTATCCTTCTGATTTCAGTTATTGTAGAAAGATTGAGGGAAAAGGAAAAAATAGATGAAGAGAATTTGAGAACATGATTGTTGTGAGCATAGATTATGTGCCGGGGAGAGAGATAAAGGAAGTTCTGGGACTTGTTAGGGGAAGCACCATAAGGGCCAAGCATATTGGAAAGGACATAGTGGCTGGATTCCGCCAGATTGTCGGAGGGGAGTTAAAGGAATACACCGAGATGCTCAACGAGGCCAGGGAAATCGCTCTCAAACGGATGGTGGAAAAGGCGGAAAAGATGGGAGCGGATGCTGTAATCAACGTGAGGTTTATGACCGCCTCCGTAATGAGGGCAGCGGCAGAAATACTCGCCTATGGCACAGCAGTAAAACTGAAGT
Source organism: Thermoplasmata archaeon (assembly GCA_021162065.1). Taxonomy (GTDB): domain Archaea; phylum Thermoplasmatota; class E2; order UBA202; family JdFR-43; genus JAGGZK01. The sequence goes on along the minus strand of JAGGZK010000037.1, from coordinate 24,578 downwards.
GATTTATCGGGGCCATACATCCCCCCTATTCCATATATATGGCAGGGCGGTGGGGGAAGGCATGCCTTCTCTTGTTTGCAGGGTCCGGACAATCATCTCCACAGATATGAACCTTCGCTCCTAGCTCTCTCTCCATAAACTCCTTTGCATTTTCCATGTATTTTCTCTCATCGATAACCATGAACTTCTCTTTCCTCATCTCCTGAATAAGTTTGGCAGCATACTGGGATGCCTCCTTCATGTTCACATCCATTTCCTTGACCTTTTCCATCAGATTCTTCATGTTCAGGATGCCCTCCTCCTCCTCCAGCTGGAGAGCCATCTCAAGAATCTTCCATTTCCATGGGGGAGCGATGTAGATGTAAATATTACTTGCTTTGATGCCCGTAACCTTTCTTATCTCCTCTATATCGTCCATGGTTTTTGTGAGAACACTCTCTGCCTTCAGCACCCCGTAATCTATCTCCTCCTCTTCCGGATAATTCTGAAGGGTGACAAATTCCTTCATTCCAAGGTTTTCCCACATCTCTTCTGCCATATGGGGGGTAAAGGGAGCGATGGCCCTCACCCATTTGTGTAGTATATCTTTCACCACCCCCTCATTTCCTCCGCCCCTCTTCATATACCAGTTGAAGATGTTGTGCATTTCAAAGAAGAGAGCGTTGGATGCCTTCCTCATGTCAAATTCCCGCATCGCCTCCCTTGCCACCTTCAGTTTCTCATTGAAAGCAGACACAAGCCATTCATCTATCTCCGCCTTCTTCCCGTTCAGCGAAAGCAATTGCTGGAAAAGATTCCACGTCCTGGCAATCCTTTTCTTATACTGCTCCACCGTCTCATCGTCCCACTCAACATCCACAAAGGGGCTTCCTATGTGGCAGTAATAAAGGCGGAGGGCGTCTACACCATATTTTTTCGCCGCATCGGGTATTGGCTCCGCTCCACCTTTGGATTTGGATATCTTCATGCCCGCCTTCTGGGTCACCCACCAGTGGGCAAAGATGCCTCTGGGATAGTGACGGCGGGGCATTATGGCAACATGATTCATTATGAAAACCGGAAAATGCACGGTCTTGTGCTCCTTCCCCCCCAGATTTATATCCACGGGGTACCAGTATTCAAACTCCTCTTTTATCCTCTCCCATATTTCTCTCCTGGCCGCTCCCTCTCCAAGGAAAACGTAGTTGAAGAAATCGTCGTCCATCTCCTCCACATCTATTTTTCCCTCATTCACATACTTTGCTATTATGTAGTATGCGGGATAGAGCGTTGAATCAGATATGGGCTCTATTATCCAGTTTTCGTCGAAGGGGAAGGGAGTGCCGAGCCATGAGCCCTGCCTTATGCATGCCCTGTCGCCATACCACTCAAGAATTTTTGGCAATTCATCCTTATACTCTCTGGGAAATATGTTCATCTCATTTACCCACTCTATGCTTTTTCTAGTCAGATCCTCATCACTGTATTTTATGAACCACTGATTGGGCACCCTCTTTATAACAACCTCCTCGCCGCATCTGCATATAACACGCCTAGAAAATTCTCTCATCAATTCCGCAATTCCCTCGCTGAACATCCTCTCCTTTATCTCCTCCTTTGCCTCATTCACCGACATGCCGGCATATCCATTGCAGTTCTCGTTCATCACGCCCTTGTGGAATTCATCCTTGTATATTATCTGGGTCGCCTCCTCAAGCCTCTCGTCCCTCTGATTCTCTATTCCCATTTTTTCCACGATTTCCTTTGCGGGGATTTCGTATCCCTTTATGTCTATGATAACGATGGGCTCAACGGGCATGCCTATATCACGAAGGGCAACATAGTCATAGGGGGCATGGGCGGGAACGCTCATTACTATGCCTGTGGCAATATCCGGATCTGCAAACTCTGCGGGAAATATTGGCACCTCTCTGTTAACTATGGGGGCAACACATTTTTTTCCCACAATCTCGCTTCCATGTATTCTTCCCACTACCTCCACATCCTCCATCTGATATCTGAGTTTCTCCGCCGCCTTCTCTGAAACAATCCATTCCTCATCGCCGACCCTTGCAATCACATATTCTATAGAATCATTCACCCACATGTTGGTGACACCGAATATTGTCTCCGGCCTCAAGGTGGCGGCAGGCAGGATTCTGCCATCGAATCTGAATTTTATGAGAGTGAATTCCAGAATTTCCGCATCTCCTCCCTCTGAAATGTCCGTCTCGGATTTATCCACCGCCACGGGCCCGCAATTGGGGCAGTAGGGTGCATAATGGGGCTTCTGAACAAGCAGTTCCTTTTTCATGAGCTGGCGGAACTGCCACTGAATGAATTTTTTATAGCCAAGGGAGATGGTGTTCATGAGGCGTGTATAATCTATGAGGAAGCCAAACTTCTTCCAGTAATCCTCCACATAAACCCTGCTGAAATATCTCACCACTTCCTCAGGATCCTTAAGCTTCGGTATGATTTCCTCGGGACATCCATTTTGGCGAAGGTATTCCAGCATTTTCTCATCATTTCTTGCCACCTTCTTGGCAAGGCTGACGGCCGGTAAGCCAGTGGCATGAAAGCCGGCGGGGAAAATAACATCGTAGCCATTCATTCTCATATATCTTGCTATCACATCGGCATAGGTGAAGCCGCGCATATGGCCCACATGCAGATAGCCAGAGATGCCGGGATAGGCAAAATGGATGAAAAACTTTTTCCCCTTTTCCCTTCTCGCCTCATATATCTTACCATCGAACCATCTTTTCTGCCATTTCCTCTCCATCTCCTCAAAATCCATCAAAAGGAAAAAATCCAACATTATATAAGATTTGCTTAGTTTGCAGGATGCATAATTTTATTTACACTTTCTCATATTTCAGCAGAGATGAGCATAGAGGAAGAGATAAAAAGGCTGGAGGAGGAGATAAAAAATACGCCTTACAACAAGGCAACCGAGCATCATATAGGAAAATTAAAGGCAAAGCTTGCCCGCCTGAGGGAGGAGGCGAAGAAGAGTAAATCGGGAGGAGGGCATGGCTTTTTTGTCAGGAAAACAGGAGATGCCAGTGTCGCCCTCATAGGGCCTCCCTCCGTCGGCAAATCCACTTTACTCAATATTCTCACCAATGCCAGAAGCAGGGTGGGCGACTATGGCTTCACCACCACCGAGATAATTCCGGGTATGATGGAATATGGAGGATGTAAAATACAGTTGCTTGACCTGCCGGGCATAATATATGGTGCCTCTTCTGGAAAAGGAAGGGGAAGAGAAGTAATAGCCATGGCAAGAGTGGTGGATTTAATAATCATAATGGTGGATGTTTTCACGCTTGATGAGGTGGAGTACATAAAGGAGGAGTTGAAGAATGCAGGCATAAGGATAAACAAAAGGAAGCCAGAGGTAATAATAAAGAAGAAGGACAGAGGAGGGATAAACATAGAGTTTTCCAAGAAATGCAGTTTAAGTGAGGAGACGGCAAGGGCGATACTGATGGAATATATGAGCAACGCCGATGTTGTTATTCGAGATGACCTGACGGCGGAGGAACTCATAGATGCTGTTCTGGGAAACAGGGCATATCTCCCAGGCATTCTGGTGGTTAACAAGGTGGATTTGAAGGATGTGAGGGTTGAGGCGGATATGGATGTTGTTTATATCTCCGCAAAGAGGGGCGAGGGCATAGAGGAGCTTAAACAAAAAATATTCGAAAAGCTGGAACTGGTGAGGATATATCTCAAGCCGGAGGGAAAAAAGGTTGAGAAAAGACCCATGGTTCTCAGAAAGGGGGCAACCATAAAGGATGTATGCCTCCGTCTTCACCGTGACTTTGTTAGGGACTTCAGATATGCCGTGGTGAGCGGGCCATCCGCAAGTTTTCCCGGGCAGAGGGTGGGACTCACACACGAGGTTAAGGATGGTGATGTGGTGACGATTGTCACCCGCTGATTTTCTTTTCCCTCCTTATTTCATCTATCATTTCATATGCATATCTCAGATGAGGAATGGTAATGGAGCCGCCCACAATCAGTGCCACCTCCATGGCCTCATAGATTTCCTCATTGGAATAACCATGCTCTATGCACCTGTCCAGATGATACAGGATGCAATCATTGCATCTGAGTACAAGAGATGCCACCAGCCCCATCATCTCCTTTGTTTTTGCAGAGAGTTCTCCATCTCTGTATACGTTGCTGTCAAGGGCGAAGAATCTCTTTGTGTTGAGGCCTCCCTCCTTTAGAATCTTATCATTCATTCGCTGTCTGTATTCCACAAACTCCTTGTATCCCATGGATTTAATCCCTGGCTACCTTTATATCCTTTATCTTTTTGGTGTCTCCAATCTTTATGTCCATGGTGCCTTCATAGGTATACGAGATGGTTTCATTGCCCACTGTCTCCACATACTTCACACTTATCTTGTATGTTGACGGGAATAACTGGAGGGAATAGGTTCCGTTGGCATCTGAAGTGGTGGAACTGTTTCTTGCATTCTTATCCAAGGCATTTATGAGGGTGAACTTCACACTCGCTCCCTGGAGTATCTCGTTGTCATCCATCTTTCCATTTCCATTTCTGTCATACCATACCTTTCCTTCCACATCCACCTTGGAAGGCGTCATAGATATGTTGTGCCAGACTGTCTCGCCCGGCTCCACATTCACATTGGCTCTCCTTGCATCATAGCCACTCTTCACCGCACTGGCTGTATAGGTATCCGGAAGAAGATTCTTCACCTCATACCTTCCATTGGATGTGGTGCTCACCTGATTATCGCCTATTCTTACCTCCGCCTTAACAGGCTCATCCACGCTGGCGTTGTACTGGCCATCCGCATCCTTATCCCAGAACACTATTCCCTTTACAGAGCCCTTTTCTATTTTTACCGTCCCTATATCCCGTGTCCATGCAGCCGTTCTTGTCGCCTCCTCCTCAGTTATGGGCGCAAAGACGCCTGTGCCGTTGAAGGTTATCTCCTTTATGAGAACACTTCCCGAATAGAAGGACAAGGTTATATTTCCCGCAGGAACTATCACACTGAATCTTCCATCCTCATCGGTGGTGGTCACATCATGCGGTATCTTTTCTATGGTCCTTTCCAGCGTCTGTCCGCCATAACCCATCTTTATGGTCTGATGAAAATCATCTCTAACAATAACCACGACATCCTTCATGGGCTTTCCATCGCTTTCCACCACACCCTCTATCTTTGCCCCCTCATAATATTTGGCTATCACCACGGCGGGCATCCCTGCGCATAAACTGGCACGTGTGAAATACAGCTTTTTCTCATCATTTACAGGCGATAAATACTGTATCACAAAATGTTTAAGATAGGCGGTTGGATAGTAGTAATAATTTCCCTCTCCTCCCAGAGGATTATTCTGGTTATCCGTCCAGAAGGGAAGTAGTCCGCTCCTGGAAAGATTCTCGAATATCTGCTTTGGAGCAGGCCCTATATACACCCTGTAAACCATGCTCTGATAGAACTTGTCCTTTCTCTCCACATAGGGTTTAAATGTTCCATAGATATCTCTTATGTCCTGCTGCGTCATACTTTCGGTAAGATTTCTTACCTCATCGGGAGTGAATTTTTTGCCGGTCTTCTCAGATATGTACCAGAGTTTGAAATAATCATCCTCGGTGGTATCATAACCATATGAGCCCTTATCAGCCAAGAAGGTGAAAACGTTGAAGATGTTAATGTCATATCCCTCAACTCCATAATATCTTATGCTTTTTCCAGTAACATTCTGTATTTCCCTGTAAAGCATTACCATCTTATCCTCATCGAGTTTGCTCATCAGAAACTTGGTTGCATCATGATATCTCGCTCCCTCCACAGTCACCCTGTATCTTTTTCCTCCATATTTCTCCCCTATTAGAGTGCCGTAGGAGGTGTTTTTATACTTCGTCGGGTCTTCCATTATCTGAATGATATCCGCCGTGGAGTTGCCGAGATATTTTTCAAATGCATTCCTCACCGCATCACTTACCTTCCCCCCATGCTGCGCCATATCTCCCTCCACCAGGCGGGTAATCATCACAGTTATTGCCTCCGTTTCGCCTTCTGAAGTGTGAAAGTTGGCAGCAGCAGGTATGCCCTCCTGGAAGTTATCCGCCACCGTGGGGTTGTGGGAGATGGCAACGCAGTAGAAACCATAGTCCCACCATGAGAGGAAGGCCGGTTTTTCGCTGTCGTTCATGCTTCCTGTCTGCCCCCTAAGCCACTGAAATGCGTCCTGCCAGTACTGTTCCGTTGAAACGGATAGCCCAAAGGCCCCAACCTTGTCCGTATCAAATTTGTTTTTCATGGTAGAAGGTATGGAGGCATCGACAGCCAGCCATCCGTTGGGAAATATTATGAAGATGGCAATGAGCAGAGCTCCTGCCACATGTCTTGTCTTCACCGCCTTCTTTATTCCGTAGAAACCTCCTCCAACTCCCTTGAGAGTTTTGACCATCTTCGCAAAGTCGATTTTGTTTATGAAAATAACCAGGGGGAAGGATGCAAGTATTGCCATCAAGGGCACCATGTCATTCAGGAAACGACCTGCTATGGAGAGCAGCCACACCTCGATTATGAACCACGCTATGGCCACCATCTGATAGCTCTTTAACCCCTTCTTGTAGTAGCGGTAAAGGAGAAGGAAGAATCCGAGCCATCCGAGCAGGAATATGGCTGGTCCGAAGGACATCATTATCTTGCTTATGTCGAAGGTGGATGCCTCTGCGATTGTCAAAGAAACCTTCTTGCCATATATTCCACTCCCAAAAATTATGTTCGCCACGCTCACAAATGCCTTTGCCCATGGTGCAGTGGAGTTTCTTATGAAGTAGAGGAAGGTTAAAACAACGCCTGCAACAGCAAAAAGAGCAGGGATGGAGAGAATCCATGGCATATTCTTTTTTCCAAGATATAGGTATATCACACCAAACAGGGCAACACCGAGTAGAATTACAACATGCACGGTGGGATCGAACCCTGCTCTCACCCAGAAAATCGGAAATGCAATAATGTATCCGGTGAACATGGCTATGAGTGTCTTTCTAATCACATCCGCATTTATTTTCTTCGCCACTATGTCGACAATCATCTGAAGAATGGCAAAGACGGCTATTATGGCATAGATGTAGTGGGAGGCAACCCATGTCATCCCTATGCCGGCTATAAACACTCCGGAAAGGGCGGCATAAAGGCTGGACTTTTTCTTATCCTCCTCCTTCAGGCTCATCATGAGAAATGCCAGGGCAAAGGAGGTGAGCATAAGAATGAAAGAGTCATGGTCGAAGAGGGCGTAGGATGAGCCGTGTCCCGAGGCAAGATGAACTGGCAGAAGAGGCACAATCCATGCTGCTATTATGCCTGCCTTCCTGCCGAAGAGCATGGAGGCGATGAGATAAACAGGAATAACAAGCATGGCTCCATATAGGGCCGGGAGAAACTGCATGGCATACCCAACACCATCTACCTCGCCCATGAAAAGAGAAAGAAAACTGCCGAAGGTGACGGCCATCATGTTGAAAAGGGGCGGTCTGTGACCGGAGCCGGTCAGCGGGTAGTTGAGGAGGGGATCATTTTCCCCATGAGCTCCACCCATAAAAGGATATTTTCCGGTGGTGAGGGTGGTGTTGACCAGGCGCATGTTGTAATAGGGGTCAGGACCTGCGAGATAGAACTTATCCTCCAGGTGTTTGCCATCCTCGTTTATTGCTACCCCAGATGTGAGGTTGAAATATGTGTTGAGAAACAATACCATCAAAAGTGCTGCGCCCACCAGTAATGCATCTACCTTTCTCATTCTAATCAGGAATGGATAAAGATTTGTAAATAAATATTTTGTGGTAAAAAAGAGGTTTTTTGACTATATTTGGAACAACCCAGCAAAAAACTATTAACTCTCGCACAATTATTTTGGCGATGAAGAATCAGGAAATCGCTCGCATTCTTTATCAGATTGCCGATTTGCTGGAGATAAAAGGCGTGGAGTTCAAACCCAGAGCCTACAGAAAGGCGGCGCAGAACATAGAGGGGCTCAGTGTGGACATAGAGGATTTATACAGGGAGGGAAAACTGGAGAGCATACCGGGAGTGGGCAAAAACATAGCAAAGAAGATAGAGGAGTATATAAAAACAGGGAAGGTTAAAAAACTGGAGGAATTGAAAGAGGAGATACCTGTGGACATCGAGTCCCTGATGGAGGTGGAGGGGCTGGGGCCAAAGATGATCAAGACCCTCTATGAAAAACTGGGAGTTAAAAACCTCGATGACCTGGAAAGGGTGGCGAAGGAGAGAAGAATAAGGCGCCTCAAGGGATTTGGAGAGAAGACGGAACTGAAAATTCTCGAGGGCATAGAGATTGCCAGGCGGAGGCAGCACCGCTTCATTCTGGGCTATGCGCTTCCGGAGGCCAACAGAATAATTGAAACCCTGAAACCATATGTGAAAAAAATAAGCATGGCTGGCTCAATAAGAAGGAGGAAGGAAACCATCGGAGATGTTGATATACTTGCGGTGGCCGAGGATGCGGAGAGGGTGATGGATTTATTTACCGAAATGAAGGAAGTGGAGAAGATACTCGCCAGAGGAAGCACAAAGTCATCGGTTCGTTTGCACGGAGGAATGCAGGTGGATTTGAGAGTGGTGGCGGAGGAAAGTTTTGGCTCCGCCCTCCAGTATTTCACGGGAAGCAAGGAGCATAACATAGAGTTGAGAAAGATTGCCATAAAGAAGGGATACAAGCTCAATGAGTATGGCCTCTTCAAAGGTGAGGAGAGGATTGCAGGGGAAAAGGAGGAAGATGTTTACAAGGCGCTGGGGATGCAGTGGATTCCGCCAGAAATGAGGGAAAACAGGGGGGAAGTAGAGTTGGCTTTGCAAAGGAAGTTGCCGGAAATTGTGGAATATGAGGATGTAAAGGGAGATTTGCAGATGCACACAAAATGGAGTGATGGAGCCAACACCATAGAAGAGATGGTTCAGGAGGCGAGGAAACTGGGACATAAGTTCATAGCCATAACAGACCATGTTGGAAGTTTGAAAATAGCAGGTGGAATGGATGAGGAAAAAATTGCAGAGCAGGCGAGGGAAATTGAAAAGGTGAGGGAAAAATACGATGACATATACATCTTTCATGGGGTGGAGGCCAATATAATGAAGGATGGGAGTATAGATGTGGGGAAGGAGGTGTTGAAGAATGTGGATGTTGTTCTTGCAAGCATCCACTCGGCATTCAGAATGGAGGAAAAGGAGATGACGGCCCGTCTCTTGAAGGCAATGGATAATGAGTATGTAGATATAATAGCGCATCCCACCTGCAGAATAATACAGAAGAGGGAACCCATAAAGGTGGATATGGAGAAGGTGATGGAGAAGGCGAAGGAGAATGACATAGTCATGGAGATAAACGCCTATCCGGAACGCTTAGATCTAAATGATTTGAATGTGAAGATGGCAGTGGAATATGGTGTAAAACTCTCCATAGGAACCGATGCCCATGCAAAGGAACATCTTCGCTTCTACGATCTCGGCACCGCCGTGGCAAGGCGAGGATGGGCCACAAAGAAGGATGTCATAAACACCTATGATGTGGATAAGCTGAAGAGGATGTTTGAGAAGTGATTTGGTTCATATCCCCATCACAATTCGAAAAAAATATAAATTTCAAATCTTATTTGTGTTTCATGTTATCACGGGTCATATCATTATTTGCCGTTGCTTTGTTACTCATTATACCTGTGAATGAGGGCATTTCATATGAAGAGAAAGTGTTAATGAAAGTGAGGATTATGAATGAGGATGGCATCAGAGAACTTGAGCATAAAATTGATGAAAAAAGAGTGTTGGAACTCATAGATAAGATGGATTCCAGTAATATATCATCTGATGAAAAGTATCAGATTCTGATAGAGTTTTTAGAGAAAGAAATCCGTTTTCCCGCAAAGAAGTTTATAGAAGCGAAAAGAAATCTACTGGGAGATATATTCATTCTTGCAGGATGGGGAATATTTTACAAATTAATTGATGCAATATGGATGTTTTTTGCGGATTATCTCTTTTGGTTTATAGGAGACTATCTTTCCTCTTTTCTTAATTGGGATATAATCATCTTTCTTTACGATTTTTTATTCTTTCTTTTCCCAACAGTTCATCATCTTATCTTGCCTGTTACATTATTTGCTCCATTCTTCTTCTCGTTAGTAGAAAATGCATATTTATGGATAATTGAAAAAGATGGATATAACCCAACAAAAATAGATTCCGCAAGATTTATTTCTGGATATTTTTTTACAGGATGCTGGATTGAGATAAATATAGTGCCACTTTTTAAAGTGTATCATATAGCCATTGGCTCCTGCTACGATTTGGATATTACGGAGTTACCTTGGATTCAACTCTCACATGTGTTAAGTTTCTCCACCAGCTCATACTCCCCTATCTCATAACTTCCTCTGCTGCCGTCCCAGGTCTTTCTGGCCTTTGTCACCTCAATTTTTTTTCTGTAGAGCGGGCAGTCAAGCACAAGAGTTTCATACTCTCCTCCCTCCCCTGCCACATTCATCCCGTATTTTTTCTGGAGGTGAAGCAAATCATCGAAACATTTTTCATCAATTACTCTCCCAAGCCATTCCTCGCCCATTCCCTCAGCGGCAACGGCGGTAATCATTATTTTAAAGCCGGCATGCATCATTTCCCTCAGCAACTCCTCCTGCCTTTTGTGCCATAAAGGCGTGAAGGATTTAACACCGATTTCATGGCATATTTTCTCTATTCTCGTCCTCTGATACTCGCTGGCTATGGCTCCGGAAATGACCGCTTCCACCTTCGCCTCCTCTATCAACTCCTTCAAATCCTCCAGCTCTTCCTCCTTTTCTGCCCTGCTCTTTTTGATGAGCAACGGGATGTCCATTGCTTCAGCGATGGATGGCATTAACTCAATATTTTCCCGGTGATACATCCATGAGAGTTTTTCAGGGATGATGGAGATGAGATGCGTTATCTCCCACCCGTAATTCATGGCTATGTAAGCAGCATATATGGAATCTTTACCCCCGCTCATCAAACATGCAACCTTCATTTCATATCATGCTCGTCCCTTATCTCCCCGAATATTTCCTCTATCAAATCTTCTAAGGTGACGAGGCCTATTATCTTTCCATCCTTGGCCTGTATCACCGCCATGTGAACCTTTCTTTTCTGCATCTCCCTCAGCACATCATCCACCTTCATTCCGGGGGATATTTTCAGGATGTCCCTCATTATCTCTCCCAGAGGAGTTTTTTTATCTACAGCCAGAGCGTCCTTCACATGCACCATTCCCACCACGTCGTCTATACTTTCCCTGCAGACGGGGAAACGAGAATAGCCGGTTTCCAGAGATTTATTTATTAAATCCTCCACGGTGTCTGTTTCATAGAGATACACCATCTCGTCTCTCGGAACATAAACCTCCACCGCCCTCGTCTCATCGAAATCGAATATCTCCTCCACCAGCTCCTTCTCGTCGCTGTTTATCGTTCCTTCCCTTACTCCTATGTCCAGCATCGTCTTTATCTCCTCCTCCGTCACCTTGTTCCGCCTAGATTTTTTGATGTGAAATATCCTTATTATGGATTGGGATATGTAGGTGAAAACCCTCGATATTGGATAAAAAACCATCCTTATTATCCTGAGATGGGGCGCCAGTTTTATGGCGAGGGCATCGTTCTCCAGCCCTATGGCTTTAGGTGTTGATTCGCCAAATATTATTATCAGTATCGTCATCACCGCCGTGGCTATACCCACACCCACATTCCCCATCACATAGGCGGCGGCCACACCGGCAATTATGGAAGCAGTTATGTTCACAATGTTATTCCCCACCACAATGGCGCTCACAACCTCATCTGGCTTTTCCAGCAGTTTCTCCAGCAGTTTAGCCCTTTTATTCCCTTTACTTGCTTCATCCACCACCCTTATCCTGTTTACGGAAACGAAGGCCATCTCTGCGGCTGCAAAAAAGGCTGAGAGGGCTATAAGCAGTGCTATAGCCAGCAGGGTTAGAATTTCCCAGAACATATTTTATATAAAACCATCTCCCCCATTTAACTGTATTTCTTGAAGCCCATCTCCTCTGCTACTTCTCTGAAGCACTGTCTGCAGAGGTGCATTCCATATCTTCTTATTATGCCCCTCTTTCTCCCGCATCTCACGCATCCCTTGTTTCTCCCATAATCCTTCTGCTTCTCCTTTATCTTCACTCCACCACCTCTACATTAAATTTGCTCTTCATAAATTCCATGGCCTCCTCCCTCGTTATTCTGTGTCTGTGGGGTATCTTCGTCTTTCTCAGTTTTCTCCTCTTTATCCTGTAGCCGTTTCTCTCCAAGGTAACGCATATGTCCATTCCGAATATGCCTATCTCGGGATCGTATTTCATTCCCTCGAAGTCAGTATGCTCCGTTATGCCGAAGGAGAAGTTGCCCTCTTCGTCAAAAGACCACTCCGGCAGTTTGTTATTCCTCACCCATAATGCCTTCTTCAGGAATTCCTCCGCATCCTTCTTCCTCAGCGTTACTTTGCATCCTATGGGCATCCCTTTCCTTATGCCGAAATCCCTGTTGGTTCCCTTGGATATGGTCTGAACCGGCTTTTTGCCAGTGATCATCTCCACTACCTTCTCCGCCTTCCTGAGGCGCTCTCCGCCCTCGCCAACGCCTATGTTAACGACGACCTTCTCTATCTTTATCTCTCTCATGGGATTATTCGACATATTCCTCAACTCCTGGCAATTGCACCAGCGGCTTATCCTTACCCACAGGGAACACGTAGGGCTTTATGGTGGAGAATCCCTTCAACTTAACCACATTAGGCATGGGGTTTCTTGTTATCTCCACACCCTCTATCTCAGCAATCTCTCCCCTGTGGCTTCCTCCTGTAATCATGGCGAGATTTCCTGCCTCAAGAGGAATCACATCCAGTATCTCCTGCTCGGGGAGAGATATTTTAAGCACATCTCCCGTTTTGTATGTATCCTCCTCCACCAGTATGTTTCTCCCATCATGAAGGTTGAGCTGTATCTTGCCTCCTTTAACCATGGTCTTGTCCTCTATCCTGCATAGTTTCCACTTGGCCCTCTCCTCGTCAATTTTCACCGTCCTCAACACTCCACGGGTGTCAAACAGCACCCTGTAATGCTCATTTATTTTTGGAATGGAAATGACATCCATGAGGCCACACGGGAATTTGTAATCTCTCCTTGCCTTCCCATCCACATATATCTCGCGGGAGGTGATTATCTTCTTGGCCTCCTTGGCCCTGTCAGCGAGCTTTATAAAATCTCTGACTATGAGAAGTAAGGGAACGCTCTGCTTTGAGGGGTGCGGCCCTGGAGATGGCTTCACCGTCCACTTTGCAACTTTCCTTTCTATCCTCCATGTTCTCGGGGCCTTCAATCTCTTCATGTGAACCATTTAATCACCCTCCTCTTTCTTCTTTTCTGTCTCCTCCTCCGCTGTCTCCTCAGGCATTTCCTTCTCTTCCTCCATCTCTGCTATCTCTTCCTTTTCCTCTTCCTCTGCCGTCTCCGCCGTTTCTTCGCTGATTTCCTCAACTTCTTCGGGAACTTCCTCGGATTCGGAGGGGGCTTCTTCCATTTCCTCCTCCGCTTCCTCCTCCGCCTTTCTTGCTTCCTCCTCGGCTGCGGCCATCTCCTCTTCCATGACTCTTACCTGCTCCTCCGCCTCCTTCTCTATCTCCTTTTTAACTTCCTCGGGCAATCCCTCCTCCAGCTTCCTTCTTCTCCACGGATCGGTGAGATTGAGTTTTGTTATAAGCAGATTTGATGCATGCACAGGGCGTGGAACCTTCTTGCCATCCACCTTTGTGATGATAACGCCTTCCACCTCCACTCTCCATCTTTTGGTATCAACCTCTCTGACCTTTCCTGTATGCCCCCTGAATTCGCCCCTCATTACCTTGACAGTGTCCCCTTTCACAACGGGCAGGCTTCTTCTCCTGTATTTCAATATCAAATCTTCTGCAAGATGAGATGCTATCATCTTCCTCCTTCTGTGGAGGGGCGCGGTATGCATCATTTTCCTCTGCTTTCTCGGTTGCTTGCTCATTTTATCACACTATTATGGATGCAGTGGCAGCTATACGGGGCCATCTGTCCGCCGCCTCTCTGGCAACAGGACCTTTGATGGCAGAACCCTTCATATCCCCCTGCGGCGTAACTATCACGGCTGCATTATCCTCAAACTGCACCCTTGTGCCATCCGGGCGGCGATAGGGCATGCGCTGGCGGACTATAACGGCATGCCAGACCTGCCTTTTCATCTCTGGCTTCCCCTTCTTTACGGTAACCATGACCAGATCACCAACGCCCGCAGCGGGATATCGGCGATGCGTTCCCTTTATGTTCTTCACGGTAACTATCTCCACCACCCTCGCTCCTGTGTTGTCCACGCACTCAAGGCGGGCGCCTGTGGGTAATCCTCTCGTAACAGTAGCTGCTATTCCCTTCATTTTTTAGCCACCACCACAAAATGTTTTGTCTTGCTCAAAGGACGGCATTCCATTATCAGCACCTCATCCCCCTTCTTCACATGAATGCACGGGGGCAGATGAGCCTTATATCTACTTGTCCTCTTCTCATATCTCTCATACTTTGGAACGTAATGAAGGCGCTCTCTCTCCACCACTACGGTATGCTGCATGGCTGTGGACACTACCTTTCCCCTTATGGCTACCCCTCTCACCTTAAGATGCCCGTGAAATGGGCACTTGGGGTCGTTGCATTTCTCTTCCGGTTCTTCAACTTCTATTCCTATCATCTTATCTTCCTTATCCTGTCCTCAGGCCTATATGCGATTTTTTTCCCTTCCACCACCATGCCGTTAATCTCGAAGGTGGCTATTTTTTTGGCAATTCTTTTTATTCCATGCTCCGTCTCCACCACCAGCATGTTCTTCGTCTCGTCAATTATCTCTCCTTCCATGCCTTTCATGGTGGTGTCGCTACATTCAACGACTCTAACTGGCAACCCTATAAACTCCTGCTTTAAAAAATTTTTCCTCATTCTACCTCTACGTCGAATCCCATTTCCTCCAGCTTCTGCTTCGCTTTCTCCTTGTGCTCTCCCTGAAGTTCTATGGTATCCTTCTTTATTGTTCCTCCACATGCGCAACACCTTTTCAATTCCTTTGCCAGCTCGCCAACGTCAACAGACGAATCCAGGCCAGATATGACAGTAACAATTTTTCCATATCTCCTCTTCTCCGTTGTTATTTTTACTTCCTTTCCTTCCCTGGCGATTTTTTCACACACACAAAGTTCCTTCGGCAGACCGCAAACTTTGCATATCTCACTCATTCTATATCTCCTTCCTCCCTCATTATGGTGAGCAATCTCGCCACTGACTTGCGGAGATATCTTATCCTTCCCGGGGAGGGAGGTGAGCCACCCATGGACGCTCTTCCATACTCCTCCATGAGTTCGTTCCTCAGTTCCAGGAGTTTTTTCCTTCTTTCCTCACTGCTCATCGCTCTTATTTCCTTCGTCTTCATCTTTCTCCAGCACCTCCTTCAATATTTCCTTCAATTTCTCAGCCCTTTTTATACCTATCCCCTTTATCTCCACCATGTCATTTATGTCCATCTCGTAGACCTCGCGGGCATTCTTCAGCCCTGCCTTTTTCAATGCCTCCAGCACATTCTTGGGCATATCAGGAATGTCGAGAACGTCAATCTTCTCCAGTTTCTCCAGCACATCCTCCTTCTCCATGGCCCTCTCGATTTCCGCCTTTACTTCTTCCTTTCTCTCCTCGAATACCTCCACCTCATCGGGCAAACGAGCATCGGGACGCATTATCCTTACCTTGACTCCTATTATGCCGGGCTTTGTTATGGCAACCGCCATCCCCTCGTCCATTACCTCCTTTGCAACCTCTCCGCAGTATTTAACATAGCCGGATGTGAACTTCTCCGTCCTGTGCCTTGCGCCCGTTAATTTGCCGGCGATTATCACCTGGCATCCCCTTGCCCCCGCATCCATGATGCGGCGCACGGTGGAATGGCCCACTCGCCTGAAATGCCATCCTCTTTCCAGAGCAGATGCAACTTTCTGGGCCATGAGCTGTGCATTCAATGCAATATTACCCTCCACCTCCTCGATTTCTATCTGTGGATTCTCCACCTGAAACCTATTTTCTATGAACTCCGTTATCTCCTTTATCCTCTTGCCCCCCCTTCCTATGATGAGACCAGGCCTCTCTATCTGCAATGTTATCAGGGTTCCCATAGGAGTGCGCTGTATCTTGAGTCCTCCGAAGCCAGCCCTCTCGCTCTCCTTCATCAGAAATTCCTTCATCAACACGCGCTTCTGATTTTCCTGCACAAATTTTCTCTCTATGGCCATGTCATCCCTCCTCCTCTTCTTCTTCCCTTTCCGCTATGATAATTTCCACATTCGTTGTCCTCTCATTCCACGCCGTTGAGCGTCCAAAAGCACGGGGCATATAGCCTCTTATTATCCTTCCCCTGTAGGTGGATATGTGGGCTATATACATCTCCTCTGGGTCCATTCCCTTGTATTCCGCATTATTCTCAGCATTCTTTATTACCTTCAGTATCTCCCTGCACGCCTTCTCCGGATATCCTCCTGGCCCCATTCCCTTCTTGTGGGCCCTCTCCCTGTTGTGGGTCTTGAAGGGTATGGGTCTTTTGAGGTTTATCACATCCTCAAGATACTTCTTGGCCTCCTTCACCTTCATTCCCTTGATTGCTCTCGCTATGTTCTCACAGTGTTTGGGGGAGATGTGCAGCTCCCTTCCATAGGCCCTTGCACTTTTTTCCGGGTCAAACTCTATTGAGTACTTCATCTTTCATCACTTCAACGGCAGATACTTTGAGGAGCGCGTGGCTCCCACGCCAGGTCCGCTATGCTTTACCTCCTTTCTGGTGAGAGCGAATTCACCAAGATAATGACCTATCATTTCCGGCTTAATGGTTACGGGCTGAAACTCCTTTCCATTATATACGGCAATGGTATGCCCCACAAATTCTGGCAGTATTATCATGTCCCTGAGATGAGTCCTTATTGCCTTCCCCTTCTCCGTCTTCCTTATCTTCTCCAGCAGCCTGTACTGCCGTGGTGTCAGCCCGCGTTTCAAACTTCTTCTCGCCCTGGCAGGCAGATAGGGCAGCAACTCTTCAATGCTCTTCTCCAGTAACTCCTCCAGTGTAAGGCCGCGATATCGGAATTCCTTCTTGCTCTCGATTTCAATCTTCCTCTTCCTTCTCTTCACCATTCACATCACCTCTTACCCGTCCTGCGGGCTGCTATGGAGCCAACCTTTCTGCCAGGCGGCGCGCCTCTCGCCACCGTCTTCGGCCTGCCGACATGCTGATGACTCCCTCCTCCGTGGGGATGGTCAACGGGGTTCATGGCAACGCCGCTTGTAATGGGCCATATCTTCGCCCTTGGCTTCATGGCGTAATACTTCTTACCTGCCTTCACAAACGGCTTTTCATCCCTTCCTCCCCCTGCCGGAAGACCTATGGTGGCCCTGCATCCGGGGAGGAACTTCTTGTGCTTTCCAGATGGCAACTTCACTATGACTCCATCCTTTTCATGGGAAACGATGACTGCATAAGTGCCGGCTGAGCGAACAAATTTGCCTCCATCACCCGGCTCTCCCTCTATATTGTAAACCGGCGCTCCCTGAGGTATGGACGAGAGGGGCAAAACGTTGCCGGGCTTAACTATGCTCTCTGTTGTGAATCTTATCCTCTCCCCCACTCTCATTCCCTCATAGGCGATGAGTTTTATTTTCCCCCTCTCCTTGGTCCTCACTATTGCCAGCGGTGTCGTGGAGCCGGGGTTATGAATGATATCCTCCACTATCCCGTCATACTCGCCTATTGCAGGGTATCTCACAGGCCCCTTGTGCTTGAACGAAGGGCTTGTGTAGGGCGGATTTCCGGAGCCACGCCTCTGGTGTCGCAATCTCTTTCCCATTTTTCACCTCAGAATATACCTATCCTCATTCCAATATCCTCCGCATTGTATTCTGGTGAGAGTTTTACCACCGCAATCTTTCCTATCTTTGTGATTCTGGTTGTTACCTTCTCCACCTTAACCTCAAATATCTTCTCCACTGCTTCCTTTATCATCTTCTTGTTGGCATCCATTTTGACGACGAACTGAAGGGCATTATTCTCCTCAATAAGGGAAAGCGTTTTTTCTGTAACGTACGGGTGCTCAATCACATCATAGGGATCCATATCTATCACCTATTTTCTGCAGAGCGTTCAGTGTGTACAGAGTCAATCTTCCAGCATGTCCTCCCGGGGCGAGATATTCGACATTTATCTCTTCCGGGCTTATTACGTCCACACCAGGTAAATTGCCAGCTGCTTTTTTAACATTTTCCTTGTTTTCAGCAATAATGAGCAGGGATTTTGGCACCTTGTATCTCCTTCCCCTCATTTTTCCCTTTCCAGCCCTTATGTGCTTTCCCTCCTTGGCCCTCATAACATCTTCCATCAGACCGAGATTTTCAAGAACCTTGAGAACTTCCGATGTCTTGGTGAGTTTTTCAAACTTCTCCTCCACTATAATGGGCAACTCTGTCTGGAATCTGTGTCCCCTCCCCCTGACAATCTCCTCGTTGGCGGTGGCAGCAAGGGCGGATAATCTTGCAAGAATCATTTCCTTTCTGTTCATCCTCCTCGCCCATATCTTCTCAGGCTTCGGAGGATGTGCTCTCCTCCCCTTGACAGTTCCCGGTGCAAACGCCCCCCTGCCTGAGGCAAGACGGGGTATGCGCGACATTCCCCTACCCGGACCCATGGACCATGCCACATAGTGGCCTGCATCCTTGCTTGCCCCATAGGGCTGCCTTCTGTTGGCCCTTATCACGTTCACCGCCTTCTGGATTAAATCAGGGCGGTATTCCGTGTTAAAGCAATCGGGCAGGTCCAGTTCCTGAATCACCTTACCATCTATACCATAAACCTTCGCCATTTACACACCCTGCTTGCTTGTTGTGGACACATATGTTATTTCCGGTTTCTCAACCTTCACTCCCTTCCAGTATCTCACAGCGGGGCGCATCCTTATCAGCCTCTTTACGGGCCCGGGGATGCTGCCGTGCAACATCACATACTCATTCCTCACAACACCATAATGAAGGAAACCGCCATCTGGCGTTATTTCCTCCCCATTGTCACCTATCTTGAGAATTCTTTTGTTGTACTCCGTCCTTTTATGATATCCCATCTGCCCCGCCTGAGGCACGGTGGGGCGAACCCATGAAAGCCAGGGGCCAAGGGTGCCTATCATGCGGCGGTGCTTCCTGTTTTTGTGATGCAGTTTCTTCACACCCCATCTCTTCACATGACCCTGGAATCCCTTGCCCTTCGTCACCACTATTGTGTCAATCATCTCTCCTTCCTTGAAAACATCCTTTATGCCAATCTCCTTCCCCAGAATGCTTTTCGCATATTCCAGGCGCTGTGGCAACTCGCCTCCCCCAATCCTTATCTCCATTAAATCCGGCACTTTCTTCGGAATACCGCTTATTCTCCATGGTTCTGTGTAGGCAAGAACCCTTATCTCATCAAACTCCTCCGTCTCCTTCCCCTTTTTATTCTTCGGGACAGGCAATCTCTTTGACAACTCGTCAATGTTATCCGCCCACAATTCCGTCTTGGTTTTTAGGCCATAGGGAGTATATTCATAAAACCTTATGGCTGCTATCTTCATGGGAGGAGTCTCAACCACCGTAACAGGAACGAAAACCTCCTGGCCGGAGGTGGTGGATGTGGGGCGATAATCGACGAGCAACACATGGCTCATCCCTGCCTTATAGCCCGCAAAACCCTGAAGCAATGGCTTCTCCCCATTATCCGGCCATGCCTTTATGCGGGGCGTCTCCTTCGCTGCTCTCTTTCGGGGCGAATATGCATGTGATCCTCTCTTTGGCCTGCTGTGCTGTGCCATCTTTACACCTGGACTTTTTTACCCAAATATATGAGGGCATATATAAAACTGATGTTTAAAAGATTTACCCTCCATTTTTGGGCAAGAGAAAATTACTTAAGAATTTTTATATTGGGTAGCATGGAGGATGTGCTGGATAAAATAGATGAGATTGTGGAAGGCAATGGAAGCAGAGATGAAAAATTGCAGAAAATATGTGCCCTTCTCCATGATAACATCCCCCGCTACAACTGGGTGGGCTTTTACATGGTGGATGAGGATAAAAGGGAATTGTTGCTCGGTCCTTTCGTAGGCGAGCCAACAGAGCATGTGAGGATAGAATTCGGCAGAGGGATATGCGGGCAGGCGGCGCTCACCCATAAAACATTTCTTGTTCCTGATGTATCAAAGGAGAGCAATTATCTTTCCTGCTCTCCCAACGTGAAATCCGAGATAGTCGTCCCTATAATGAAAGATGGCAGAATGTTGGCACAGCTGGACATAGATTCCCATCAGGTAAACGCTTTCACCGATGATGATGAAACTTTCCTCCAGAAGGTATGCGAGAAAATTGCATCCCTCTTTGATTAAAATGAGGTGCCTCATCATATATAAATCGGTTCATCACGGAAATACAGAAAAGATAGCAGAGGTTATGGCCGAGGCGTTGAATGCGGATATTAAAAAGGTGGAGGAGGTCGGCAAGGAAGAAATGCAGGAGTATGACATAATTGGCATGGGCTCCGGCATTTTCTTTGGAAAACATCACAGGAGTCTGCTGGAGTTTGTTGATTCGCTACCTCCCATGGATGAAAAGAGAGCATTCATATTTTCAACAAGAGGAGGAACCCCCACATGGCTCAACCATAGAGCCCTGAGAAAAAGGTTGAGGAAGAAGGGCTTCAGAATAATTGGCGAGTTTTCATGCAAGGGTTATGACACCTTCGGGATATTGAAATATATCGGGGGCATAAACAAAGGAAGACCTGATGAAAAAGATATGGACAAAGCCAGAAAATTCGCCCGGAAAATCAGCAAAATTAGGGGCTGCTAAGTAGCATCATTCCTTTTCATTATTGCTTCTTTTCCCCCCTTCCGATTTCATGAATATGTCCTTTATCTTTCCCTCCCATTCCTCCAGCATCTTCGCCAGCACTTCCGCCTTAACAAGCATTATTCCCCATTTGCCATATTTCTCTCTGCCAAGCACGAGAATCTTATCCCCCGCCTTTATGCCCAGTTTCTTCCTGAGTTTGCTGGGCAGGACTATCTGGCCCCTCTCGCCGACGGTCGCGCTCCCATAGAAGTCAACATCATCCATGAAAATAATGAAAAATCATGTATTTAATGTTTTTTACAAAATTTTAAATATTTTCATCCATTACACTTCCCATGATGGAGAGGGCAGGCAAAGTTATAGCGAAGCATCCCCTGATGGCCATAGCAGTGGTTCTCGCAATCACAGTTGCATCTGTGGCAAGTGTAGCCACCTTTGGGTTAAAGCAGGAGTTCAGTGAGGAAACCTTCATGCCGGACATGGAGATGGTGAGGGCAAATGATGAGATAATGACAAATTTCACATCCTCCTATGATGTCTCCATATTAGTGAAGGCCAAGCATGGAGATGTTCTTACAAAAGATGCCCTTGTGGAGATGCTGGAGATTGAAAGGGATATCGCCAATTCATCTCTGCAAGATATGCTTTTCACCCCTGATACGCCCCAGTATTCCATGGGAAGTGTTGCCGACATGGTTGCACAGATTGTCATTAAAAAACAGGGCGTCATATCATATGATGAAAAGATAGAGGCATTGCAGGG
This sequence comes from Thermoplasmata archaeon, assembly GCA_021162065.1. GTDB lineage: Archaea > Thermoplasmatota > E2 > UBA202 > JdFR-43 > JAGGZK01. The sequence continues at coordinate 2,812 of JAGGZK010000037.1, read as the reverse complement.
AATGAATGACAGCGAGATAAAAAAAGCAATACTGGATAGCATTTTTTACCCCTTCTCCCCCTTCCACCGCCTTGAGCCTATGTTTACCATGAGTTTGTCAAAGGACTTCAACTCCACCACCATGGCGGCGGAGGCAACCATAATAAATGTGAATTTCGATGGGGCGCTGAGAAGAAACGATAGCCGGGCTCTTCAGGTGGAGAAGTCGCTGGACAACATTGTTTCAGGAGGCAGCAAGGAAAGCATATCCGCCTATGTAATGGGGCAGCAACTCATCTCGGATGAGATAATGAAGGCCAACAACGAGAGCATGAAGATACTTCTCCCCCTCGCCTTCGCCATGGTAATAGTAGTGCTGGCAATAATCTACAGAGATGTCATCGATGTTCTCATAAGTTTGCTGGCCTTAGCCTTCGCCATAATGTGGATGTACGGTTTTGGGGCAGCCATGGGCTATTCCTTCAATCCAATGACCACAGCCATCCCAGTTTTACTTGTGGGCCTCGGCATAGATTACGGCATACATCTTACCATGAGGTATAGGGAGGAAAGGAGAAGCAAGGAGGCGAAGGAGGCAGTAATAACGACGGTGAAACATGTGGGCATGGCTTTGCTGCTCGCCACCATAACGACGGTGGTGGCGTTCCTCTCGAATATTACATCACCCATCACCCTGCTGGGTGAATTCGGCATACTCTCCGCCGTGGGGATAACGGCAAGTTTCATAATAATGATTCTCTTTGTCCCCTCCTGCAGGGTGCTGAGGGACAGGAGGGGAAGAAAGGAAGAAAAGGCGAGAAAGGGAGATGGAATAATCGGAAGGGCCATGGCAGGCGTTGCCGTCTATCTCCATAAGCATGCCGCCGTTGTCATAGCAATAACCATCCTGGTTTCCATTTTCATGGGTTATCAGGCATCCCATCTCTCCACAAGATTTGAGATAGAGGACTTCCTGCCTGAAGATCTGGAGATTACCCAGAATGTTCGCTATATGATGAATGAGTTTGTCGGAGGGGGGACGACGGAGCATGTATATGTGCTTGTGAAGGGCGATATGACCTCTCCTCAGATATTGAGGGCAATGGCGGAGGCAATTACCAACATGGATGATGATGAGAATATCCTTAAGGCGGAGGAAAGGGCAAAGGCGAGTTCCATACTCTCTCTCATGAAGGACTACGCCACCTTCGATGGTTTTACGGATATGAAATACAATGAAACCTTTTCCTCCATGTACAACAGATATTTCGAGAGAGGAGTTCCAAAGGAAAACACCACTGCCGAAAATATCTCCATGCTCTATGAATGGCTGTGCACCCATGCCCCCTTAGATACGAAAATGCTTCTTCACAGAGGAAACGGATACGATGAAAGCGTGATAAGGATTGAGGTGAGCGGGGATGCGGACGCCTCTTCGCTATATGATGAGCTGAAGAATGACATACAGCCCCTCGACGGCTACCATGCCGTCATAACGGGCGGTCCCATCCTGACCAACACCATAATGAACATTCTGGAGGAGAGTCAGATTCGTTCCCTCGTGATTACCCTGATTGCGTCCCTGATAATACTTGTGATAATATTCTATATAAAGGATAAATCCGCCGTCCTCGGCACCCTCACCCTTCTCCCCGTAGCCCTATGCGTTGTGTGGATACTGGGAACCATGTATCTCTTCGGAATCCCCCTCAATGTCATGACCATAAGCATTGCCTCCCTCACCATAGGTCTTGGAGTAACCTACGGCATTCACATAACCCATCGCTTCGCGGAGGAGATAGAAAAAAATGATGTGGAGATGGCGGTAAAAAATACCGTGCAGCATACGGGCTCAGCATTATTTGGCGCAGCCGCCACCACCATCGCCGGCTTCGGGCTGCTTGTATTTGCTTTAATGCCACCTCTCCAGCAATTTGGAGGAATAACGGCCCTGACGATATTCTACAGTTTCATCGCCTCCGCATTCATACTGCCTTCCATACTGGCCATATGGGCAAGAATAATAAAAAGAAGAGAAATTAGTTAAAACTCTCTGCAATAACTTGCGAGATTTCATCCATTATATTTTCTATTCTCTTTCTTACCAGTTTCCATGCTTCCCGCAATGAAACAGCTCTGTAGATATATCTAAGTCTTTCACTTTCATCCACCCTCCTTTGAATAAAGCCCTCTTCATGCAGTTTTTTTAAATATTTTCTGATTGTTCTTTCCGATATGCCGAGTTGTTTTTCCATCTCTTTTATTGTTAAGGATTTTTTTAAAAGCAGATTATAAATTTTTACCTCCGCTTTTTTAAAATTGAGGAATGCAAAAATTAGATTCAGCAATTCAACTGGCTTTTTCCTTTGTTTTAATGCTTTTTCTATCTCTGAAACCGCATTTTTTACCATAATATGTATGAAAAAAATCGTATTTATACTTTCACACGTCGGAAATTATTTTGCCCCGTTTTATTTATTCACCATCCTGCTGAACAATGGAACCGCTACTATAGTGAATATTATGCCATATGCCATCATAATATAAAATGTTTAGAAAAATTATGAAGGCGGAATCAAAAGGGAAAATCATATCTATGCAGATGAATTAGCAGGAAGAGATATGAGACTAAAGGAAATTACAAAGGTTGTATGCCCAATTCTCCATGTCGGATTGTTATTTTTGATTATTTATCTGTGGTTTCCTTCTTATTATAATAAATTTGCCGTGGTGGTAGCGGTTGACCTTTTTGAAGTCGCAACTGGAGAAATAACATCTATTGCGGCAGGTATTGGCATGGGATTAAATCCAATAATCGTTGCAGTTTTTGTTT
>JAGGZK010000042.1 GCA_021162065.1 Thermoplasmata archaeon | reverse complement strand
CTGCTGCTTGTCTTGTTGTAATATCACCATTTTCCACATGTTTCACTATCCATCTTATTTTCGCGTTTGACAGTTTCACCATGCTGTCTGGTGAAACAGCAAAGCGAAATAATTTCCGTACTCTACAATCAAAACCATATTCAGAAAAATTAATATATCCGCATAACATAAAAAATTGGATATGGAACGCCACCGGCGATATCTTATCCTGGCAATGCTCGGTGCACTGGCCATTTCTATTCTTTACTTTCTGGACATACTTGCAAGGATGTGGGCTATCGCCATCCTGATTTTTCTATTTCCCTTCCTCTCCTTCTCCCTGTTCTTCTCCTTCATGGGGAAACCCCAGGAAAAGAGAGCCATAGATATTACAAGAAGAAGGAGATATGTGACGTAATCACGGGACCATGAGATAGCCGAGTACATAAACTATTCCGATTATGAAGAGTAGCAGAAGCATCACAATCAGCAGTTTTATGGCAAACTTTATTATCTTCCATCCTAAGATAAGGGCGAGGGCAAGTATTATAATAAGCCAGAGGGGTATTCCAAATAACATGATATATGGAATGTGTTCTTGTTTATAAAGGTTTAAAGGTTTTACAGGGCTAAGTGCAAAACAAGAAGATGTAAGATTTATAAACATTCGATTAATTTATATGTGGAGGCAATAAAATGTTTAGGAAAGCGATAATTGTATTGTGTATTGGTGTGCTGCTTCTGCTACCCGCCCATGGATTTTTCGGGGAGGAAAAGGAAAAACCCTTCTACACGCCCATAAAGATGAGCAGGGAAAGGATGCCGATTCCTGTTAAGGCAGAGATGGCTGGAAAGGTCGAGATGAGCATGATGGCAATGCCCTCCAGCATTCCTGTGGCAAATACGGAGAATACAGAAATGCATCCCTCGGTGGAAACGGATGGAGATGGCACATTATTCGCCGCCTACACCCTTCAGATGGACATACTGAATGCCAATATAATGTACATCTACTCCCAGGACAACGGCGCCACATGGCAGGAGGGCGGCTATTTTAACCTTGAGGGCGCCTACGACTATCCGGCCATAGATTACTGGGGCTCCGGCGGCACCTTCATTGGCACCTTTGCTCCCGATCCCAGCGATTGCGACGGCGCCGCCCAGTATGTGCTGCGCGTTGATGACGTGACAGACCCAACAACATGGTCGCTGGTTTACTGGGACTGGACCGATTACAATCAAAGGGACAGGGAGAGTCCGGACATAGCCGGCTACAGCGACGTGGGAGATGCCACCTGGTGGTATGGAGTCATAGCAGATACGGGAAGCAGTGATTATGCAGATTCGGCGGGGGAACACATACCCATTTTCAACTGGCCCGACTACACCAGCGATAGCAGTGGATGGATATGGTGGTGGGATTCCTTCCCCAACTCTGCACATGCCTGCATAGACATTGACAGAAGCAATGGAGTGCTTTACGCCGCCTGGGATCAGTACAATGAGAGCAGACCTGATTATGGAAGGGACATACTTCTTGCCATAGCAGATGTTCACAACTGGTGGCAGGAGATATGGGAAATAAACTGGTCCTATCTGGGAGGAAGTGAGGACAACACCTATCCGGATGTGGCAGCCGAGAATGGCTACATCTATGTGGTATGCCAGGCGGACATAACCATTCCGGGCAAGCAGGACATAATATGCTTCTACTCTCATGATGGAGGAAAAACATGGGAGACAAGCACCATAGCCGCCGACCCTGCGAAGGACGAGGTGTATCCATCCATAGTGGCCTATGGAGAAGGGGCAACATGCACATTCCTGATAGATGGCGATATATATGTAAGCCATACCACAGATGGCGGAGTAACATGGAGTGAAGCAAAGAAGGTGAACGATGAGGATGGCAGCGTGTACAACGGCTACAGGACTTTAAAACTGGCCACCGCTGGCAACATAATGTGGACGGATATGAGGAATGGAAATGCGGATGTGTATTATGACAGCGTGGGCTATCCACCAACACCCATAATAACCATAAAGGATATTGCGGGTGGCTTTGGTGTCAAGGCAACCATAGCAAATACTGGCACCGCGGATGCCGAAAATGTGGAATGGAGCATCACCTTGGATGGCTTGGTGTTCATGGGTAAAGAAAAGAGTGGCAACGTTAACATAGCAGCGGGAAGTGAAGTTACGATAAAATCAGGACTGGTCTTCGGAATAGGGCCAGTGAGTATAACGGCGAAGGCAGGAGGAGCCACAAAAACCGCAAGCGGCATGGCAGTGGGCCCCTTCATCCTCGGAGTGGGGTAATCCCCCCTCTCATATTTTTAGCAGTAATTTTATTTTACCCGGCAATTCCTTGGTCTGCCCATCCAGAAGCATTTTGGCGGCGTTTCTGCAGCATTCCACCATCCTTTCAAAGAGTTCTTTTCCATACTCTGGAGTGGCGGCGGAAGGATTCCCTATGTATGCCTCCGTGGCACCCAGTTCACGGAAACTTTTCATGGCATTCAGAACATTGAACTTCACCTTCACCTCCTTTAGGTTATAATCCCCCACCATCTCAGGAAATAAATAAAGGGCAAGAGACGTCTCCTTAACATCGGCATGCACCTCCCCCTTTATGTCCTCAAAAAGTTCTCCTCTGAAATAGCAGGGAGAGAGGGGCTCGGCAATCATCACATTCTCCTTTTTCAACCTTCTGATGGCATAATATATCCCCTTGAGATGCACAATGTCCATGTGGAAATTGATGATGAGGAAATATTTGAATCCATAGGAGGAGATGGATTTCACATAATCATATAGCATGTTACCTACAACCTTCCATCCCATGGACATGGTGCCGGGAAAGCCCTGCAATGAGTTGCAGGAGCCGACGGGCAGGGGAGGCAGCATAACACATGCATGCTCCTCCTCCAGCAGTTCTGCCGTCCTCTCCGCCACTCTCTTTGCTATCTCAAAGTCGGTGGAGACGGGAAGATGGGGACCGTGTGCCTCCATGGGACCCATGGGGAGAAGGAAGATTGTATTGAGAGGCAGCTCCTTTATCTCCTTCCAGGTCATTCTGGCAAATTCCATGCAACTATATGACAAATTTATAAATGGTTTTTTCTATTAACTCAATGAATGTTCTGCTTGGAGTCGGCAACGACATGAGGGGAGATGATGGCGTAGGCGTGTATATCGCCAGAAAATTCAAGGCAGATGGATGGGTGTCCATGGATTGCTCCACAGTGCCGGAAAACTATCTGGGAAAGGTGATAAAATACAGGCCCGAACGGCTTGTCATAGTGGATGCAGCCGAAATGGGATTGAAGGCGGGGGAGATAAGAAGAATTCCCAAGGATAAAATGGGGATGGCATCCTTTTCCACCCACTCCCTTCCCCTCTCCATTTTCATAAGCCATGTGGAAAGGAATTGCAGTGCGGAGATTACGGTGATAGGAATTCAACCCAAGGAAATGTACGGGGAGATGAGCGAGGAAGTAAAGAAAGCGGGAGAGAGGGTGATGAAATATCTGGCTGAGGAAAGGATAGATGAGATAGAGGAGTTAAAATAATTTTGACTAAAAATTTATTATCTCTCCTGCTATACATTTTAATGCGAGTTTTGGTCATAGGAGGTGGGGCGAGGGAGCATGCCATCTGCAGGGCTGTGGTGGAAAGCGGTGCTCAACTCTATGCCTTTATGAAAAATTCCAATCCCGGCATAAAAAGGATTGCCTCCCATTATTATCTCCATGACGAGAAAGATGCGGAAAAGGTGGTGGAGTACGCTCTGGAAAATAAAATAGATATGGTGGTGATAGGACCGGAGGCGCCCGAAGGGGCGGGGGTGGCAAATGCTCTGGAGGAGAAGGGCATAAAGGTTGCGTCCCCCACCAAGGAGGCGGCGGAGATAGAAACCAACAAGGAATTCATGAGGAATCTCATGAAAAAGCACCGCATACCCGGGAGTGTCAAATGTGAGGCATTCTCAGATGTGGCTGAGGCGATGGAGTTTGTGGAGGAGATGGACGGAATGGTCGCCATAAAACCTATCGGGCTCACCGGCGGCAAGGGAGTCAGGGTATATGGAGACCATTTCAGAACTCTGGCAGAGGCAGAAGACTATATAAAGGAGATTATAGAGAGGGGGATAGGGGGAGAGCACAGGGTGCTTATAGAGGAGAAACTGATGGGAGAGGAATTCACCCTCCAGGCCTTCTGCGATGGCCTTACCATAATACCCATGCCTGCCGTTCAGGATCATAAGCGATTGCTTCCGGGGGACGAGGGACCAAACACGGGAGGTATGGGCTCCTACAGCCACAGAAGCGGCATCCTTCCCTTCATGACCCCTAATGATTATGAGGAGGCGGCCACCATACTCCAGAAGATAGTGGAGGCGTTGAAGAGGGAAAGGAGGGATTACAGGGGCGTCATATATGGCCAATTCATGCTCACCGGGGATGGTGTGAAGGTTATCGAGATAAACGCAAGGTTTGGTGATCCGGAAGCCATGAACGTTCTTCCTCTACTGAAAACAAATTTTGTGGAGATATGCATGGCAATGGTGGAGGGAAAGCTGAGTAGCATGAAGATAGGATTCGAGAGAAAAAGCACGGTCTGCAAGTATGTTGTGCCCCGCGGCTATGGAGTAAATCCGGTGGCAGGGGCAAAAATAAAGGTGGATGAAGAGGCGATAAAGAAGGAAGGCGGCCTGCTTTTCTACGCTTCCGTTAATGAGGAGAATGGAAGCATATACACCACCACCTCCCGCAGCCTGGCAGTGGTGGGGATAGCGGATGAGATAGAGGTGGCGGAGGAGATATGCGAGAGATGCCTGAGACATGTGGAGGGGGATGTGTTCATAAGGCATGACATAGGGAAGAGGGAGTTGATAGAGAAGAGGATAGCAAATATGGAGCAACTTAGGGTATAGCATGATTTACATATACCTTGTGGGCACGGCGGGCTCGGGAAAAAGCACTCTGGCATCTTCCTTCCATGAGTGGTGCAAGAGGAATGGATATGACACCATAGTGGCAAACCTTGACCCTGGAGTGAAAAAACTGCCCTATGTTCCGGAAATAGACGTGAGGGAATGGATTTCCTTAGATGAGGTGATGAAGGACTACAACCTTGGGCCCAACGGGGCACAGGTGGTGTGCGCGGACATGCTCGCCCTTAATGTTGTAGAACTTGAAGAGCGGCTCGGCGAATATTCCACCGACTATGTCATTATGGACACCCCGGGCCAGCTGGAACTTTTTGTTTTCAGGAGCGCCGGCAAGGTGATAATAGATGCCCTGGGCAAGGAAAAATCAATGGTGGCATTTCTCATAGACCCCGCCCTTGCCACGCTGCCATCCCATTTTGTTTCCCAGATGATGCTCTCCGCCACCACCCAGTTCCGCCTGGATGTGCCCATGGTTAATGTGCTTACGAAGGTGGATATTGTGGAAGAAGAAATGCTGAAGAAAATGGTTCAGTGGGGGAAGGATGCGAATGAACTCAGGGAAGCGCTGATGCAGACATCTTCCCTCTACTCTCAAATGAGCGAGGGAATAATGGAGATAATAAATGAGATGGAGGCCACCACCTCCTTCATACCCCTTTCTTCAGAAACATGGGAGGGAATGGAAGATCTCTACGCCGAGGTGCAGCATGTATTCCATGGTGGGGAAGATCTCGAAAGAAGATGATTTATTCCGGTAGTTTGAACTTGCTGAAGGCGTTGGAAGCCGCCTCTATGTACTCCTTGTTTTCGTTGTACCATTCCTCCCATTTCTGCAGTTTCTCCATCGCCTCCTCGTGCTCCTTTGAAAGTTCTTCATATTTCTTGAATAATTTTGCCAGCCTCTCCTGTTCCTTCCTGTAAAGTTCCTCCATCTCCTTATATTTCTCCCTATAATGCTCCAGGCCCTTGAGGGGCTCAAGTTCCTTCAACTTCTCGGTTAACTCCTCCACCTGTTTCTTGTATGGAATGTAGGCCCTTAACTCCTCCACTTCCTTTTCCAGGGATGCCCTTGCCTCACTCTCCTTAACCATTGCCACCTTGAGTTCATCCAGTTCCTTCTGCTTCTCCGCCAGTTCCTTTTTGAGCATATCAAGAATCTCATATTTCTCCTTCAGCTCCTGCATCTCGCCTATCTGCTTCCTGAGTTCCTCAATCTCCCTGTCCTTCTCCTCCATCATGCTCTCCAGCTCGGCTATCCTTGCGTCCTTTTCCATGAATTCGTCTTCCTGCTTCTTGTAGGCATCCCACAACTTCTCCAGTCGCATCTTCTCCTTTTCCAGTTCATTTTTGTATCTCTCGGCCTCCTGCAGGGATGCCAGCGCCCTCTCTTCAGCATCGTTTATCCTTTTTCTCATGGCCTCCATAAGCTCTTCGAGGCGGGTTATCTGCTCATCGGAAAAAATTCTTTTTAGTTTTTCAAGGGCCTCCTTCTCCTTATAAGCACCTTTGACAATCATGTCTATCTCATCTATTACTTTCCTAAAATTTGCTTTAAACTCTTCAATTCCGTATATCTCCTCCATGCCAATCACTAAAGAAAGATTTTATGCATATTTAAAGTTATTGCAGATTTGTGGCTCGTGGAGGAGAGCTTAGCCTGCCATATAATCATGCCAGCAACTTTTCTTCAGTCCATAAATTTTTCATTAAATCAACATAAGAGATATAAACATTCTTCGGATGTATTGGCATGGGATACAGGGCATTCATGGCGTTTGTGGCGGCGATTCTTCTGGTGGCGCCTCTCATGCCCGCCGCCGGGGATGATGGGGCGACTAAAAAGATAATAGGGGAGATAACGCCGGGGGCGGTGGAGTATTACCTATCCAATCTTGAGAGATTTGGAGTGAGATATACAGGAAGTGAGGAGTGCAGGAGGGCCGAGGAGTGGGTATATGAAAAATTTGAAAGTATGGGGCTGGATGTGGAGTATCATGAATGGAAAATGAGCGGTTTTGAGGATAGGAACATAGTGGCTACCCTAAAAGGGGAGGATAACTACACCATTATAATTGGAGCCCATATTGATGCAGTCCCCACCTCTCCAGGGGCCGATGATGACGGCTCGGGCGTGGCGGTGGTGATGACCATTGCAAGGATACTAAGCCACTACCACTTTTTGCATACACTTAAATTCATAATATATACGGGGGAGGAGGAGGGCACCTACGGCAGTTACAGCTATGCCATGGATGCATATGCTAAGGGAGAAAAAATAATAGGGGTTTACAACCTCGATATGGTGGGATATGCCGAAACAGAGAAGGGAGGAAAATACATTAGAATTTTTGAAACGGAAAGAGGAAAAAATTTGACGGATTTTGTCATCAATACTGCGGAAAAATACCATGACCTCATAGGGCTGAATGTGGAGCGGGTCCCAAATTATCCTGGAAGCGACCATGAGGCATACATAGATTATGGATATGATGCCATATTCATAGCCCATTACGACAGCTACCCCTACGGCCACTCTCCAGAGGACAGCATAGACAAAATAAATTTCACCTATGCCGCAAAGGTGGCCAAGCTTTTTGCTGCCGTGATGGCAGAGATGGGAGATAAGCAGATAAAAACATATGTGGAAATAAAGGAGCCAAAGGAGGGCTATCTCTACATATTCAGCAGGCCCATAATTCCCATAATTGTGAGGACATGGTATCTGGGGATGAGGGGGATTACGGTAATAATAGGACATGTGAACGTGGTTGCGGAGGTGGATGGAGATGTGGACAAGGTGATATTCGCCATGGATGACAGAATGTGGAAATGGGTGTATTCGCCGCCCTATGAGTGGACGGTTAACTCCTTCACCTTTGGCAAACATTATATAAAGGTTTACGCATATGGTGATGAAGTTGCGAGGGATGAAATGGATATACTGGCTTTCATCCCATATATACCATAAATTATATAACCAAAAATTAGATTAAAGGGGTGTGAAATTGAAGGGAGAAATAATATTAGTCGCATTAGTGCTTCTTGTATCCTCCATTGCGCCATCGGCAGTTTCTCAGGGCCTGCCAGATATATATGTGGGAGATGTAAGCCTCTCCTCCACGGACATCTATGAAGGGGATCAGGTAATACTTAACGTAACCGTGGGCAACAGCGGTGCGGCAGCGGAAGATATAGGCGTTGCTCTCTACGTGGATAACAGGAGCGAGGCGGTATACGAGGTGGAAATATCATCCCTTGGAGAGGGGGAAAAGCAGTATGTGAGCCTTTACTGGATGGCCAGGGAGGGAAGCCACACCCTGTTCATATTTGCCGATTACAACAGCCGCATAGAGGAGGAAAATGAGGATAACAATCTGATAAGCATAGAGGTGGAGGTGCAGAAACCCATATATCCTCCCTTTCCTCCCTCACCTGAAAAGGCTGAGTGGTGGGACAGTAACTGGCATTATCGCGTTCCCGTGACCGCATCCATGATGGGAGAGAGGGAGAATTTCGTTTACAGCGACAAGATGGTTTACTGCACCATAAACTTCACCCGCCTCATGGACAATATATCCTACCTCCAGGCAGGGAGTTTTGCAAAAAGAACCTTCTACCCGCCTTCCGTCAGAGTCATAGAATATTCTCTTGACAACGATACCTGGAAGGTGGAGAGAAACGTTGGAAGGGAAATCATACTTTCCGATGACTATGATGCCGTAAAAAATGCCAATGTGACTGTGATATGGACCATGGAGGGCAGCCTAAGCCCTCATGAGAGGAGATGTTATTACATTTACTGGGATACGGTGGAAAATGGTAACAAGAGGGGGGAGTTTGCAAGGATAAAGGCGGGATTCAAGAACGGCGAATTTGAAGACATATATTCCACCCAGTGGAAGAATACCACGGAGGGCAGCATAAAATGGGAGATCGGGTATGCCGATGACCCTGTGGAAAAGGACAAGTGCTACAGGATATACTCCAAGGGGATGATGGGAAATGGATACATATGGATGCCCGGCTATGCCAAGATATACCAGACAATAGACGTGCCGGATGGCGGAAAAACTTATTACATCCTCCATGCAAAGATATTCACCATTTTTGACCTGGACGGAGTGCAGTGGCATCTCATGCTGGACGGCGAGTCCATAGAAAGCGGCACCTCCACAGGAGGGTGGATAGAGGTGACAAAGAATGTTACCTCATATTTCAGAAATAAGGGTTCGGTTTCAGTTTCATTCAAGGTGGAGATAACCGATTCAAGTATATCAACGGAGCAGCGTGAAATTGTTGCATATCTTGACTCCTTCTGGATAGAGACCCCCGATGCTGAAATTCATATATTCCAGAATAACACCCATGGATGGTGGAGTGACATGGATGACAGCCCCCAGTATTATGTTGCCGGAGTGGATGGCATGGACACCATAGAACATATAGAGGTGAACAGCGTTGCCGCCCCCAGAGAAGTAATGGCAAAATTATATTCCCCATCATCAAAGGTTGTAAAAACCTCCATGCCCCTTCCGGATCCCAGTTTCGAGGAGGAATACTACACCTACGTCTATTCCTCCAATGAAAAAACCACATCCTCCAAATTGCAGAGCAGCGTTGTGCACACCGGCGAGCGCGCCGTGGAGTTGAGATTCAGCAATTACGAGGGCAACTGGAACTATCAGAACAGAGAGGTGCAGCCCGGTGATGTTGCGGGCTTCAGACAGAACATAACCTATGGCATATCCCTTTCCGAAATTCCCGAGTTGTATTTCTGGTACAATGTGGAGAAATCATCGGCGTATGTAATGCTGAACTACACACTCCTCACCATCGGCTCAAAGCCGAGATTTTACCATGTTTATTTAAATGATTTGGAGGGAGACGGGGAGTGGCACAGATATGATATTCCATCCGCGGTTCTGAATTCATGGAGAAGGGAAGGAGGAAGGGTAACCGCTGTGGAGATTCGAATGGTGGCCAAGGAAACTGGAAGCGAGGGAACCATTTACATCGACGACCTCGGCTATTCCTTCACGCCCTTCAATGCAACGGACAGAACTAAATGGAGTCTGGACAACTTCTACACTTTCTACGGAAATGCGGAGAAGGGAAGATGGAGACTTGACATAATAATGGCGGATGGCTCTGATTACAGAATTGAGAGGAGCATAGCCATTGATGTGGACGAGGCGGCAGACCTGGATGTTTACAAGATAGAGCATCCCTCCACCATAAAGGAGGGAGAAACCATCAATTTCACCGTGTATGTTAAAAATGAGGGGAAGAAATCCGTGGATGCGGACACGCCCATAAATATCACACTCACAGTATATCAGGAGGATGGTGAGCACATAAGGATGAAGAAGTCCATAGCGGGACTTGCTGTGGGTGAAAGCAAAAAGGTTGACTTCTCATGGCTCGCCACCTATGGAACGGATGATGGAGAAGGAAAATGGAAGGTTGTCGCAAGGATAAACGAAAATGGGGCGATACCGGAGTCAAACATGAATAATAACTGGTATCCCGACTTCATAACGGTGGAGGCAAAACCGGATTTGAAGATAACTGCCGAGGACATTCTCTTCTCCCCGAGTCATCCCGGAATAAATGAAACGGTGAACATATCCATAATAGTTCATAACGCCGGCCATGCAAACACCACCGCCAGCATAAGAATCTTTGAGGAGAAGGGAGGGAAATTCGTTCTCGTTACCGAGAAAAGTATCGAGGAGTTTATAGAGGCAAAGAACTGGATAAAGGTCTTCTATCCATGGACGGCTGAAAAGGAAGGGGTGCACACCATAATGGTGGAGGTATCCTGTGACGAGGAGAAGAATACCGCAGATAATACGGTCATAAAGGACATAAAGGTGGGAGGAGAGGATGACTTAACTCCTCCTGTCATAGATGATATAACCATAGAGCCGGCGATTCAGAGCATGGGAAATAGTGTGAATATATCCGCCACCATATATGATGAGGACACCACCATAGACAAGGCCATGGTGGTGATATTGAATGGAAGCAAGGAATCCTCCTACTGCATGAAAAGGGTTGGAACCACCGACTTGTATTCCTTCTCTCTCTCCTTCAATAATGTCGGATATTATACCATTCTCATAAGAGCGTGGGACACGGCAACGGTGCCCAACATGGCCGAGAGCGGAGAGAGGCAAATCAGAATAGTTTATGAAGGCATCGAAACCGATGGGCCGGTGATAAAGGCCGTCTCCATAGACCCACCGGACGGAAGGCAGGTGGTGAAGGGAGATGTTAACATCTCCGCATACATAAGCGATGAAACGGGCATAAAGGAGGCAATAATAGTTATAGGGGATGAAGGAAATGAGGAATCACATGAGATGAAGGGCGGAGAGAACAACATATACTATTTCAAGACGAGTTATGCCAAGCCGGGAGAGTATTACTATTACATAAAGGCCGTTGATTCCTCAGCCAATGAAAACTTCAACATCTCATCCACATACTACTTCACCATCCCCTCGGATTACGACATGGATGATGTCCCTGACATTATAGAGCGAGAGATTGGCTCCGATCCCACAAATGCCACGGGAACCATAAACGTGAGTATTGACGGTCAAATAGGATATCTCCTGTGGGTTGAGTGGGTTGAGGAGCAGGGAGATTACGTCTACTGGGACAGGGATGCCAACATAACAAGGGATGTGATGATGCAGGACAAGAACGATGATGGGATAGATGAAATATTCTTTGATTCCAATGGAGATGGAGAATACGACCATTATTACGATCCTGCAACGAAACAGCTCGTCGCCTATGCTGCCTCTGGAGGAGAAATAAAAAGCCAGACGATATGGATTATTCCACCTTTCGTCCTGTTCCTGCTGGTGTGCATAGCATTCCTCTACATCAGAAGGAGATAATCTCCCTGAGGCGGGGTATTAGAATTATCGCGAATACAGATATGAAAAGCATCACTGAGATTGCACTCGCCACCATGGATGAAATCTTCTCTGCCTTCTTTCTGGTTCTGGGGAATAATGAGAACAGATAGCTCACCCCATCCCTGAATATGTAACCCCCATCCAGGGGTATTGCGGGAAGGGCATTAAAGGTTCCAACGGCAAAATTGAGCCAGAATATCCAGTAGAGAAGATTGTAGATGCTCCAGAAGAGGGGTGAGGGGGTGTACAAATCCATTATTTCCTCTGGAGGAGGAGAGAGACCCATAAACGGCAGGGCAAGGTATGGCAGAAATCGCCCTTTCAGGGGGTTGTAGATGGAAGAGAAATAGGATTCATCTATTATTACATCCTCAATTCCGTATGCCTGTATCCCCAGAAAACCCTTCCCCTTTTCATCGCCCACAAAGTCGTAGCGATCCGCCAGTGTTACCGAAATGGTGGAAAAGTTACCATTGTAGTAAAGAGATATGTTAACACTCTCTCCGGCCCTCATGGAGCCCATGAAATCAAGGAATGTGCTCTGGTTCAACATGCTCTCGTTGTTCATCCTGCATATTATGCTCCCCTTCTGTATTTTTCCATCGGCTGGCGAGTTATCCACAACCTCTGCCACATATATCCCTCGAGGAATGGTTATGTTTATCTCGTTTCCATCCCTCCTCACCTCAATCTTATAGAATTCTCCCGCCTTCACCCCCTTCAACATTTTCTCTATGGCGGAGGATGTAGATACTTTTACCTCATTTATGGCAACAATAACGCTCCATCTCTCCACCCCTCCAAAATCCTGGGCAAGGATGACCCCCTCCTCCTTCGGGGTTATGGCGGGGGCGAAAACAAAGGAGAGGAGAAGAATGCATACGATAGCCAGTATTATGTTGGAGGTGGGACCTGCGGCAAAAACCCTTGCCCTCTTGGCCCTCTTCACCTTCTGGAGTTGCCCCTCATCCGGCTCCACAAAGGCGCCTATCGGAACTATAAGAAAAACCAGACCCAGCGCCTTCACCTTTATTCTCTCAAACCTTGCAAGGATGCCGTGGGAAAACTCATGGATTATTATGGCAATGGCAAGGGCAATTATACCATAACCGATGGGTATTATGGGATTTATTCCGGGAATGCCCAGCATGAGACGGGGCGACGGGGCATTTTCAGGAGAAATCTGGAAGGAGATGACGACATTCATCACTATCAGATAGGATGTGGCGAACATGGCCGCCACCGCCACCATGATGGCGATGTTGCCATACACCTTCCATCCCTTTCTGCGGGCGATTCTGTCAATCAGTTTCTTCCCCTTCTCCGTCTTCCACATCAGGAGAGGGCCGGATATGTCCATACCGTATTTTTCCCCCCATCTTCTGGCAGCATACAGAATAATGACCCATACAGCAAAAATTGCGATTACAATCTCTATCATTTCTTTTCCTCCTTATATATGTCTTCGAGTATGTGATAAAGAACGCTCCCTATGAAGGCCACCAGCAGCCCCCCTATAATCTTCGCCAGAAAAGGTATGGATAGAATTCTCTGGGTGAAGATGAAGTGAAGGGACTTCTCATGCGCCACCTCAATGAGGATGTTGAGGGATGCGGATAAAATCAATCCGAATGCTATGGCGGTGAAGGGCAAAATGGAGTAGGTCCACAGAACCTTCTTTTCCTTGAAGTATGCGTCTATCACCCTGCCCAGTGCCACCAGCAGCCCGGCGGCAATCATCCACCAAAGAACCTGATTTATGAACTGGATTACATATTCCCCAGCCATCAACTCCCTGCCCTCCAGCAACCTGTAGGCGGAGACGAGAGAGATTATCACCATCAGTATGGCGAGGATGGCGGAAAAGAGGGTCATCTTGCCCATTCTCAGTCCCGTTATTATCTCCCTGCCTATCTGTGTGAGCATCTTTTCCATGTGGAAGACCCTTACCAGAAGATAGAAGCCCAGCACCATCAGAATTATGGAAAATCCAACGGATATGGCCCCCAGTATGGCGGAAAAGCCCCATATGAGAAATACAATGGAGAGAGGAAGCATGAATCTCTTTTGGAGTTTCTCATCATCCATCAGCCTCTTTATGAGGTAGTAGGTGCCCTCTAAGGTCTGGCTCTGCTTCACCACAATCCTCTTCACCCCATCTATCTTGATTCTTGATTCCACCAGCGGAATGATGTATTCATCCTCTGCCCCATCGCTCACCAGAATGACCCTGTCCGCCTTCACCTTTTTCAGCACCTCATCCAGCTGCTCTGCTATTTTGGTATCCGAGTTCAGCCCAACGCTTATGTCGCCGCATATGGTGACTATCTCGGCATCCTGCCCCTCATTTATGAGGGAGTCATAGGTGGAGATGGCGGCAAAGAGGCAGTTGGTGTCCGAGTCCTCAGGATCTGCTAAAGCCAGAGCCTCCGCAGCCCTGAGATTAGCCTCCCTCCCTATGATGGGGGAAGGAAAATTTGCCTTCCTGCCGAGATCATTATCCCTGTCGATACAGAGAATCAATGTTTTCATCTTTGAAAGAAAATCCCCTCTCGGTATAATAAAATTGCGATTTTGATAGCCCTCGCAACTGACAAATTATTTATATCTCCTTTCCTTCCTTTTTCCATGTTCTGTCCCAAATGCGGCTCCCTTCTATATCCAGAGGGAGAATACATGATGTGCAGAAGATGCGGATACAAGCAGAAAAAGGAGGGGGAAAAAATCATAGTTTCCAAGAGGCGCGACCTGGACTCCGCCATAATAGAGGAAGACATGCAGCTCCTCCCGAAAACCAACGTGGTGTGTCCAAAATGCGGGCATAACGAGGCATACTGGATTCTCCGCCAGACCAGGGCGGCGGACGAGCCGGAGACAAGGATATACACCTGCACCAAATGCGGATACAAGTGGAGGGAGTACTGACCGCCAGAAAACGATTAAATATTCTTTCCTGTTTTTTTCCATGCATGCCAAACTTCTTCCTCTGCTGGCAATTTTTCTGCTTTCCGCCTCATCCATGGGAGGGTTCATGGAAAAGAGGGAGGCACAAAATGTTACACTGGATGAAGAAATTCATCTGAATGAGGAGGCATTCGATGCCCTCATAAAGGCGGTGATGAAACTGGGACACATGCCATCCATCTCGGCGGCCATTATTAAGGATGATGAACTGGTATGGGCAAAGGCATATGGAACATGCAATATCGAGAGGGGCATAAATGCGGATGTGGACACCATCTACCTTGTTGCCTCCATCTCCAAAACCTTCACCGCCACCGCCATAATGCAGCTGCAGGAGAAGGGAATGCTGAACATAGATGATGATGTGAATAAATATCTTCCATTTTCTTTGAGAAACCCGAATTACCCGGATAAACCCATAACCATAAGAATGCTTCTCTCCCACACATCCAGTTTGAACAGCGACCCACCAACCTTCTACGCCTACATTCCAGGCGATCCGGAGATAGAGGGCTATCCCTATCCATGGCTTGAGGAATATCTGCTGCCAGATGGAAGCATCTACATCCCCCAGGTGTGGGCGGACTATGCTCCGGGAGAGGAGATGAGATATGCCAACGTTGGCTATGGAATACTGGGATATGTGGTGGAGCGCGTTTCCGGCATGTCCTTCGATGACTACTGCAGGGAAAATATATTTGAGCCATTGCACATGTACAACTCCAGCTTCCGCCTCTCCCGCCTTGATGTGGGAAGGGTTGCCACACCTTACATGATTTACAGGGGCGATTACTATCCCCTCCTCCAGTACGGGATACTGGTTTATCCCGCCGGCGGGTTGAGAACGACGGTGGAAGATCTCTCCCATTTCCTCATAGCCCACATGAATGGCGGAGTTTATGACGGCGTTAGAATATTGAACGAGGAAAGCGTTGAGGAGATGCATAGCATCCAGGCATACACCGGCTACAGCTTCGACTACGGGCTGGGATTCCAGATATGGCACAGAAGGGGAGGGGAGGAGATAGGCCATACTGGCGGGCTGTATGGGGTGGCAACCATCATGGTTTTCAGAGATGATGGAGTGGGCATAATATTCTTCACCAACAAGGAGATAGATGGGGTGAGGGAGATGATTGCCTTCTCCCTTCTTCAGCGTCTCCTATTCTGGAAGGCGAGCGGATATGACATGAAGGAGCTGAGCAGGGAGAAAATAATGGAAACGGTGATAGGCAATATGCACATGCTTAAAAATGGAGAAATGGAAGAGAGCTATCTGGGGGATTTGCTGGATGAGTTTCTCTCCTCCATGTACCAGGAGACCATGTCCTCCACCGTTTTCTTCAAATCGTAGCGTGGTTTATAGCCGAGCATCTTCTCCGCCTTCTCCCAGCTTATTCTCCTGGTTGTCCCCAGGGATTTTACTCTAAATCTGGTTATGCCGTCCCGGGAAAATTTCTCCGAAAAAAATGCGATGAGATAGGCAAGGGCATACGGAACATGTTTGCGGGGGGGCTCCACACCAAGCTGCGTTGCAATCTCCCGAAACATTTCCCCTATCCTGCAAACAAAACTCACGACATTGAAGATTTCCCCCCTTCCGTCTCTCTCAAGGGCAAGGCGAAGGCACTGGGCGACATCGGAGGGATGAACAATGGGTATGTAGTTGCTTCCATCCCCCACATAAACCATGCTTCCCTCCTCTATTCCGGAAAGGATTACCCTCGCCGCATTTCCCCCTGCCCCGAGCACAAGAGGAGGACGTATTATGGATGTGATGATGTCATCGTAACCCAGCAGCACCTTCTCCCCCATGAGCTTTGATTTGTGGTAGTCGTTCAGCGGTTTCTCCCCCCATTCCTCATCTATCCACTCCTCTGTGTTTGGGAAGCCATATATTCCAGCCGTGCTTGTATATATTATCCTCTCTATCCCATTTTCCATGCATGCCCTCGCCACATTTTCCGTTCCCCCCACATTCACCCTCTCAAAATCTTTTCTTCTTCCTCTATCCGAGGCAAGGGCGGCGTTATGGAAAACCGCATCTGCCCCTTTAAATGCCTTCGCCAGGGCATGAAAATCTGTTATATCAGCCCTTACCACCTCCACCCCATCCATATGGACATCTCTTCTTGCTATGACCCTGACTTCATAACCATTATTCAGCAGTTCATTAACCAGATATTTCCCTATAAACCCTGTCCCACCTGTGACGGCAACCTTCATCATTCAAAAAGAAAAGGTGGTTAATAGGATTTATTGTTTGGAAAGGAAACAAACGAAATGGGATTGCTGGCAACATCATTTATCCGTATAGCCTGTATAAATCTTTCATCCCCTATTCTCCTCCAAAAAATTTCTTAAAATTTTTATATCTGCCACATATTCCACTTCATGAAACTGAATCCAGCACCTCTCGGACTGGCTGCCTTTGCCCTAACAACCTTTGTGCTTTCCATGGCAAATCTGGAGGTTATAGAAGCAAGTGTCGTCATACCCCTCGCCTTCTTTTATGGTGGAATGGCCCAGTTTGCCGCAGGAATGTGGAGTTTCAAGAAGGAGAATAATTTCGCTGGCACGGCCTTCTCTTCCTACGGTGCCTTCTGGATTGCCTTCGGAACCATGGAACTTCTCGCAGCCCTGGGCATATATGAATTTCAGGAGAAGGCTGTAGGGCTCATGCTTATCGCATGGGGAATATTCACCTTCTACATGTGGATTCCATCCATGAAGATAGGAAAGGCACTTTCCCTTGTGTTCCTCACCCTCTGGCTCACATTCTTTATTCTTGGAGCATCCATAATTTATGGATACAGCACACAGATAGGGGGAGGAGTGGGGCTGATATGCGCCTTCCTTGCATGGTATGTGTCGGCAGCGGAACTCATAAATGAGTTCTACGGGGAGAAACTTCCGCTGTAGTTGGAGAGACGCTCCCTCAACGCGTCCTCCGACTGAGAGCCGATGATGCGGTCCATCTCCCTTCCATTTATGAATACAATAAGTGTGGGGATGCTCATGACTCCGTAGTCCCTCGCCACCTCTGGATTCTCATCCACATTAAGTTTTGCAAAGGCAATGTCCCTTGCCTCCTCCTCTATTCTCTTCAGCGCCGGCTCCATGGCTATGCATGGCGAGCACCAGGGAGCCCAGAAATCCACCACGGCCACCCTGTTTTTGGTTATAAAATCCTCAAAGTCATGGGCATGGATCTCTCTCATGAGATATGAATGGGAGAGAGGTATAAAAAAGATTTTAACACTATTCGCTTTACCCCCTCATGAAGATGAAGCCGAGATGTGTTCCATGCCTTCTCAACAGGGTGCTTTACGAGAGTAATCTTGTTATGGATGATGAGAGGAAGAAAACGGAAATCATGAAGAAAATTCTTGAGAAAATGGCGGAGATATACACCATGGAAAGGGGCTCCGCTGAGATAGCAACGGAGATACATTCCCTTGCCTACCACCTTCTGGGAGTAGATGACCCCTACAAAGATTTGAAGGAGAGGAGCAACAGGGTGGCGCTTCAGATTCTTCCGGAGGTGGAGAAAAGGGTGGCGGAGAGCGAGGACATGCTTGAGGAGGCGATACTGGCATCCATTGCGGGCAACTCCGTGGACTTTGGCATAGCAGGGAGCGCCTCCAGTCCAGAGCATCTTCTCACCAAATTCTGGGATTACATGGAAGAGGGGCTTGCCTACAACGACATAGAAGAAATGAAAAAGCTTCTTCATGGAGATGTTCTTTACTTCACAGACAACTGCGGAGAGGTGGTGTTCGACAAACTGGTATGCAAAATATTGAAGGAAAACTATGACATACACCTCACCCTTGTGTGCAAGGAAGTTCCAATCCTGACGGATGCCACCTACGAGGACGTCATCGCCCTGGGTTTTGATGAGGTGGTGGATGAGATAATGACCACGGGAAGTTTTGCGGTGGGTGTGGATTTCCATAAAATATCGAAAGAGCTGGAGGAAAGGATGAGGAATGCGTCTCTCATAATAAGCAAGGGTATGGCAAACTATGAGGCATTTTCGGAAACAGATTACAGACCCATAGCATATCTCCTCAGAATAAAATGCGAGAGCATAGCAGAGGACATGGGATTAAAACAGGGAACAAATGTGGTGAAATTGTATAAATAAAAAGAAGGGGAAGAGGTCAGTAGCCCCCTATCTTGAGGGATGGGTCCCCAAGCAGCACCCATTCCTCTATGGTTTTGGCATCTATTCTGTCCTCCAGTGGTGGAAATGTGTTTATGTAGTTTGTTATGGCCGTTCCCCATGTCTCTCCAAGCACGTCCTTTCCTTCCACACCATATGCCTCAAAGAACCTGTCCTCTATGTATCCACCATTGTACTCCACGCAATCTGGCACTCCATTGCCGTTCCTGTCGCCGCCGCTCTCTCCATATCCGAGGCCGGTATTTCCTATGCTTGCTATCGCCCCCCTGTCCGCCATCTTGACAATGTGCCATCCGAAGCATTCGTAGGTGGGCTGGTATGTCCATTCGTTGTTCATGAAGTCCATCAGGCTTATGTTGAACTCGCTGTTGTGGCATCCCCCTATGATGAATATGGAGGGCATGTTCTTGTTCTGGAGGAGATCCATATTGTAGGTCATAAGCCCGTTAACCCACGGGTCAGTGTGACTTGCATAGCCCAGAAAATGGGTGGCCCATGCCGTCGGGCTTCCATGGCCGTCGAAGACAACGAAGCCGTATCCCTTACTGAACTCCTTTATCACATTCACCCAGGCAAATCTTCCCGCCAGTTCATTGGGCTCGGTATGCCCGTAGGTGAGTGTGCCATCGGTGACGAACAAACTGGTTTTATCAAAATCTCCAGCCATGTAATGGTCATAGAACCACTCAGTAGATATCTCTCCCTCGGGAAGATTATCGGCATCGTTGAAGGTATCTCCTCCAACCAGCAGCATCCTGTTGAACCATTCCTCACTCTTCACATTGCCGTTCTCGTAGGTTATTATCTTGTTCATGACGTTCTGCAGCTCCTTCTCGCTCCTGCAGGCAAGGCGGCCAACATAAACATCGGGGTAAAAGTCCATGGTGTCCTTTCCATACTTAAAGGACCAGGCACCGAATATTCCATCGCCGTTGCTATCCCAGGATGAGAAATTGCCGTAAGCATCGTAGATGTCAGCAAAGTACAAATCGCTTATGTATCCCTTCTCCGCGTTGTCATCGAGCGCCACATATCTCACCGGGCAGTACCAGAGGCTGTCGTCATGGTGGGTCGGGCCATCATATCCCCAGTTTCCTGTAAAGTAGGATTTCTTGCCCCCAACAAGAAGCACATATTTTATGCCGTATTCCTCTATGGCATCCTTGATGAAGTACTTTATCTTCTCCGCCCCGTCCCTGCCGTCATAGGTGGCCACTATATCCTCCACGGTCTTCACCAGCGTCTTTACCCCGTGGCTCTCCTTGTGCTGCTTCAGCGTATCTATGGCGCCCTTCCACTCGCTCGGACATATTATGACGAGGTCATAGGTGTCCACCGTGTCCATGCCCCTATCAGGCAGGGAATAATCTATCCTCACCTGGAAATTCTTAGAGAACTGTATCTCGCCGGCGGCGGGAATATACCTTACAGGATATATATGGAGAGAAAGTATGGTAACATGCTTTCCGTCGACAAGTCCTCCCCCAAGATTGTATGAATACCATGCATCGGGATATGCTTTGCTGCTGGCATACACCTCCTCCTTTATGATTTCCTTTGTTTCACCCATGCTGTTGAGAGGCGTGGGCTCTGAGGCAGGCATTATTCTTCTGCCAACCTTCTCCACCTCTATGCTTTCCGGTATGCATTCCACCTTCACCCTTGTTCCCAGAGGAAAATAGTAGGTTTTTGTGTAGTAGGGAAGCACCGGCTCTCCCGCCCTGTGAAGATACCTTGCATTCTCCATAACCACGTTCAGATACTCCCCATTCTCCCTGAGATTGTATGTGGAAAAGTGTATCTTGTCTGCTATCGCCTCCATGCCTTTCTCACTGACAACATGCCTATTTACCCCCACCACTGCCACATTCGCCAGAATCAATCCCATGGCAACCAGTATAATCCAGTATCCCTTCATTTTTATCCCCACTAACCTAATCAGATAAAGCATTTAACTTTTATGGAGAATGGGCGGGATGATGAAAATAAATAGGAGGGAAATATTACCCATATGGACTTCCAGCTGGATGAAGGGCTGGCGGAATATGGCCTTAACATATGCAGGGCAAAATATGTGGAGATAAGACTGGAGAGGAGAATAAGAAATGATATCATGCTCGTCAATGGAGTGATGAGAGATAACAATGTAACGGAGAATCTCGGCTTTTCCATAAGGGTCGTGGACGGGGGCATGGGATTCTACTTCTCAAACATCGTCAGCAGGGAAGAGATAAAAAGGGGGGTGGAAAGGGCGGAGAAAATGGCCCGCATTGGGAGCAAAAAGGTGGGGATGAGTGAGGAGAGGATGGAGGAGGGAAAATATGGGATAAAGGCTAGGGAGGCGGGAATGGATGAAAAGATGGAGTATCTCCATGCCATGGATGCAGAGGTGAGCGACCACAGCAGAATTTTCTCCTATACGGATGAGGTGGTGGAGAAGCTTTATGTGAATAGCGAGGGAAGCAAAATAAAATCCCTCATCCCCAGGACATATCTCTACTATCTCCTTACGGTTTCAGAGGAAGGCAAAACGGAGCAGATGAACCGCGAATTCGGAAATGCTGGAGGTTGGGATGCGGTAAAGGAATGGAAAGTGGAGGAGTTCCTGCGGCATGATGCTGGATTTCTTTCAGACCTTATAAAGCATGGCGAGAAGCCGCCGGAGAGGGGCGATGTCATTATGGGACCGCAAATAACCGGCCTCATAGCCCATGAAAGCTGCGGGCATCCCTTTGAAGCAGATCGCATCCTTGGAAGGGAGGCGGCGCAGGCAGGGAAGTCATATGCTTCCCCCGCGCTGCTGGGCGAGGAGTTTGCCAGTGAATGTGTAAGTGTGGCGGATGACCCCACCATTCCCGGAAGCTATGGATATTATCTATATGATGACGAGGGCATCAGGGCAGGGAAAAGAATGCTCATAGAGAAGGGAATTGTAAGGGAATTTCTCCACAGCAGGGAGACAGCATATGAAATGGGTTGCAGCAGCAATGCGGCGGCAAGGACAACCTATGGAAAGGAGCCCATAGTGAGAATGGCAAACACCTACTTCATGCCGGGCGATTATAATATTGAGGAAATGATGGAGGAGGTAAAGGAGGGGGTTTACATGGTCACCTTCATGGAATGGAACATAGATGATATGAGGATAAATCAGAAATATGTAGGAGAGGAGGCATATATCATAAAAAATGGAGAGGTGGCAGGCATAGCAAGGCATCCCGCCATAGAGATATCCACCTTCGACTTTTACAGGAAGGTGGATGCTGCCGGAAAAAATCTGGAATTTTATCCCGCCACCTGCGGGAAAGGAGATCCAATGCAGGGAATAGAGGTTTCAACGGGAGGTGTTGATTTGAGGTTGCGAGATATGGTGATAAAATGATATCTCTTCTGAAGAAATACGATGGCTATGTGATTCTGGAGAAAGAGGAGACAACGAAGCAGATAAAGTTCTACGGGGGAAAAATAGAGACGGTTAAGGAATGGAAGGACAGGAGCATGGAACTGTTTTTGTACAGGGACGGAAGATTGCTCAACTTCTCCATCGAAAATCCGGATGAGAGGAAGGTAAAGAAGGCCATGGAGAGGGCGGAAAAGGTTTTTCCCCATGTTGCCCCATCGCCCTTCACCATAGGAACTGGGAAAAACTACAGAAACACAAAAATTTTTGATGCCGACGTTCTTCTTGAGGATAAGATGAAGGAGAGGGTGGAGGCGGCGATGACGGCAGCGAACAAAGAGGAGGTGGCAGGGGTCATGTATTCATGGGTGGAGAAGATAAGGGTGGAAAATTCTCTGGGAGTGGAGGCGGAGGATAAAAACAGCGGCTCATATCTCTCCATGAGGGTTTTCGATGCGAAATCTTCGGGGCACGCGGTGAGCTGCTCCAGAAGCATTGACGCCATAGAAGAGGAGGTGGGCGCAGAGGCGTCCAGAATGGCTGAGATGGGGAAAAATCCGGAGAAGGTGGAAGAGGGGAAATACGACATAATCCTTGCCCCCATGGCCTTTGCCGACATAATCTCAAACTTTGGCGCCTTTTCCTCCGCCTTTGCGGTTGATGCCGGCTATTCCTTCCTGAGGGAAAAGATTGGGAGCAGGGTGTGCAGCGAGAATCTTAGCATATATGACAGCGGTGTGGAGAGGGATGGCATCTTCTCCAGAAAATTCGACGACGAGGGCGTCGCCACCTCAGAAACTCCGATAGTGGAAAAGGGGATTTTAAAGAATTACCTTCACAACGGCACCACCGCCGCCCTTCATGGAGTAAGGAGTACGGGAAATGCGGGCATCGTAGCCCCCCACCCCTGGAATCTGGTTGTTGAGGGAGAAAGAAGGAGTATGGAGGAAATGGTGGAAGAGATAAGGAAAGGCATCATAATAGGGAACGTGTGGTACACCAGATTTCATAACTATTCCACGGGAGATTTCTCCACGGTAGCAAGGGACGGGGCTGCCCTCATAGAGAATGGAGAAATTAAAAAAGGCATAAAAGGAATAAGGGTGAGTGATAACATGGAGAGGATGCTGAAAAATCTGGAAGCCCTTTCAAAGGAAAGGAAGCAGATATACTGGTGGGAAACGGAGTATCCCGTATTTGCATCCCACGCCCTCATAAGAGGGGTGAATATAACAACCGCATGACTATTCTATCCTTATCTCTACCTCGTTCTCCTCCTCGGCAATCCATGGAAGTTCTATCTCCACGGCGGCGCCGGGCGGTATGGTGACTCCCTCTATCCTGTTCTTCTCCTTTCCATTCACCAGCAGTATCACCTTTTTGTTCTCCGCCGCCTTCTCCCCCCTGTTCTCCACCTTTACCTTGGTGACTATTCTATCTCCCTCGCCGAATTCCTTGGGCTCATGCGTCATCTCCGTATGAAGCATTTCCCTGGGCTCCCTTATGGAAATCATCAGATTTATACTCTCTCCCTTGCCCTTTTCCGGCAGGGCGACAACATCTATGGATGCCCATTCGTCCATGCTTGCATCAGAGGGAGCATCAACTCTAACCTCTAACTCTCCCTCTTCTCCGCTCTCCAGCGTCATCTCCTCCCTGCTAAGTTCCACCTTCCAGTTTTCGGGTATCCTTCCCTCTATCCTGAATCTGTATTTTCTCTTCCCCTCCTCCATGGGATTGGTCGCCCTTATCCTGAAGGTGGCACTTCCTCCGGGAGGAATCTCCATCATCCTCTCATCGCATTCCAGAACTATGCTCTTGGTGGCGACCCTGCCGAGATAATATGCTATAACCAGAAGGGCTATGACTCCCAGCACAAACAGGGCAAGTCCTATGGTTGCGCCAAGGTTGCCGCCACCGCCGCCACCCGGCGTTGTCTCATAGTAGACACGGAGTGTCGCCTGGGCAGTGCTCTGCTTGTCCGCATCCACGCACTCCGCCGTCAAAGCCACCACACGGGTTGTTCCATTGGTGGCGTTCTCCGGCACCTTCACAAATACCCTCACATCCTGCCTTTCCCCCGCATCCAAAGCGATACTGCTTCTTTCCAGGGTATAATCCCACACGCAGGTGACGAAAAGATTGTATGTGGTGTATAAATCGCCATTGTTTTCGACGGTGAAGGTGAAGGTGGCTGTCTCTCCGGGAGATGCATTCACCTCATTCTGCTGGGCGGTCACCTTAACCCCATACTCCGGAGGGGCTATGGTGGTGTTGAGCCATATGGAATCGGTTCCTGTGATGCCCTGGGCGTATATGGTGACATTGAGGAAATCCCCCTGCTGGGCGTTTTGGGGAGCGGTCACCGTGATATCCACGTCCTTGAATGATTTGGCAGGTATGTTGAATACCTCCTTGCTGAGTTCCACATTCCATCCCTCGGCCACATCACCGATGGAAAGATGGACCGTCTCATTCTGATTTCCGTTGTTGTAAACCAGGATGGTGTATATCACATCCTCTCCCGGCTTGACATCCTTCTCCTGATTGAAACACTCCACACTTATGCCTCCCGCCGTGATATTTATGGGTATGGAGGCATAGGATTCGGTGGTGGAGGAGTCAAACAGTATGTTGGTGGAGAAAAAGGGTGAGAGAACGGTAAGGGGGAAGAAGGAAAAGAGGTCAAAGGACTTCTCAACCTTTATGCCCAGGCAATGGTCCTCCGGAATCACCGCCTCCACGTTGCTTATCTTGAAGGTCACCGATTTCAGGGTCTCATTTTTCATGAACATGATGGGCGTGGGTCTGGTCGCCTTTATCACATCCACATTGCCTGAAGGAGCTATATCAACAAGGGAAACCTTCAGTATTCTCATCTGGAATGGGAGCACATCTGCTCTTATGAAATAGGCCTCCACGAAAAGCGTCACCTTCACATCCCCGTTTATCTTGGTATCCTTGGTGAAGGCGGGGGTCGCCCATGTCACCGCTCCTGAATCGAGATCAACGGAGCTATAATATCCGCCGGTGGGGCGGGAATAATCCATCAAATAATATTCCTCATGGTCGGGGTTTTTATCATTGTGAAAGTAATAGGGTGTCTCCTGTGCATAGGCGGAGAAAGTAAAAAGTAACAGCAATGCCACAACAAGTACCCTTTTCATATTAAAGGAAATATCCAATACTTATATAGATTTTGTTATGTTTGATGGCACTGTTAACCTAATGAAACCATAGTAAAAATATACGCCATTTCATTATCCATCTGGAAGTGGTAATCGAGCCAATTTATGATATCATTGCTTTACAATTTCATGAGCATTTCTTATTTTTAAATTTTCAATTCTTGAACATTGCCAGCAACCCATTCAGTTAATTATTTATACTCGCAAAAACTCTTTTAGTATGAAAGGGTTTGTGGCGTTTGGAGTTGTTGCCATTCTGTTCATAATCAACATGCCATCATCACCCGCCATCACGGATTCCTGGATAAAAATTGATGAACCGGCTCCGGGCATATACTGGCATGGGGAGAAAATATTCTCCATAAAGAATGCCGTTGTCTGGATAGGAATGGGATATGAGGTGGAGGTGAGCGCGAGGGGAAGCGACAACATAATCTCAACCCATTTTGCCCTCTACGATGCAAGAGAGAAAAACATGACGGCAAGCCAGTGGGACTTCAACAAAAACGACGGCTGGGGCTGTACTCTTCAGGCGGATAGAGGCATATATGTGCTCGTCGCCGCCGGAACCGCCATAGATATTGAGGAGCCAGTGGCTCTGGATTACACGGTGCTGGTGCTGTGGTGAAGAGAGTTTCCAAAAACACGTTTTGTTGCATTCCCATAAATTTCTGAAAGTGTTAATGAAGAGGGAATAAACGATGACAGAATGCCATGCCATCCCCATTTTCTATCCATCATTTTGCCAGAATGCGGAATCATGAGAGGTGCCGGGTGTGGGCCGTAATCCCCCTTCTGTTTTAGGCGGCATTCATCTAAGCGTCCTACCTCCGGGCGGTCCTGGGCAACCCTACCGGTATTTGGACTTGCTCCAGGGCGGGGGCCGTTTCACCAGATCCTGCAGCAGCGTCATCCGCAGGGAATCATCCTCGCTGCAGGCTGTGTCGTTTCTGCGCCTCCCGTCGGGGCTCTCGCCCCGGTTTTTACACCCCTGGCCCAGGAATGAGGGGGGAATTTCCTCAGTTCTGGCGAGCAGAACCGTGAGCCGCCCACCCACTCCCGGCACCCATTTCAATTATATGCATCCTTTATAAAGATTTTCACCCTTACCATTATGGAGGAGTTGAAGAAACTGGCGGCGATGGAGGCGGTGAAGCGCGTCAAAGATGGCATGGTTGTTGGGCTGGGAACCGGCTCCACGGCAAAATATGCGATTATCGAGATAGGAAAAATGGTGAGGGAGGGCATGGAAATTGTGGGAATAGCCACATCTTTGGAGAGTGAGAGGATTGCAAAGGAGGCGGGGATAAAACTGGCGGACATTAACGATTACGATGCCATAGACATAACCATAGATGGGGCGGATGAGGTGGACGCGCATCTCAACCTCATAAAGGGAGGGGGAGGAGCATTGCTTAGAGAGAAAATGGTGGCGTCATGCACAAGAAAGGAGGTAATAATAGTGGATGAAAGGAAGATGGTAACTCGCTTCTCCTTTCCCCTGCCCGTGGAGGTGGTGAAATTTGGATGGAAAAGGACAGCAGACAAACTCGCATCCCTCAATTTTAATCCACAGTTAAGGCATGGATTTGTTACGGATAATGGAAACTACATTCTGGATTGTCATTATGAGGCCATGGAGGATTACAGGAAACTGCATGATGAGATAAATTCCATCGTTGGAGTGGTGGAGAATGGCCTCTTCATAGACATGGCGGATGAGGTAATAGTTGGCACGAATGATGGAGTGAAAAAGATAAAGGCAGAGGGGAGGAAAAATGAGTGAGATTCTGCCCCGAAAATACATGATTCTGCTGGAGGTGGCCAGCGGGGAATATCACACCCTGGACCAGATTGCGGAGAAGATTGGCATAACCAAGCAGGGAGTGCATGAATACATGAAGAGGATGAGGGAAGACGGGCTTATAGAAATAGTCAGGGGAAAATACAGGGCAACGGTGAAGGGAATAGAAACCATATTCTCATATCTTGAGGAGCTTGAAAAGTATCTTGAGGAGAGGAAAAGGAAACTCAACATGATGGAGTACAGTGTCGCCATAGCAGACGACGATATCCGGGAAGGGGAGACGGTTCATCTCTTCATGAAAAACGGCTATCTCCATGCCGGAAGAGGACATGGCAAGGCCACAGCGAAGGCCGTGGAGAATGTGGCAAAGGGAGAGGATGTGGCTGTAAAGAATATAAAGGGCATAATAGACCTCTCTCTCGGAAAAATTTTTCTGCTCATGCTGCCCCCCGCCACAAAAGGAGGAAGCAGAGGCGTTGATATAAAAAAATTGGTGGATTTTCTTGATGGAACAAAGGCGGACAGGATAGGAACAACGGATGCCATAGGAAAGGTGGTTATGGAGAAGGCGGGAATAAAACCGGATTTTGAATTCTGCGCCATAAACACCGCCATGGAAATGGCCCAGAAGGGACTCAATGTGGTACTTGCAGGGGAGGAGAAGGAAATAAGATACGCCATATCAAAGATTGAGGAGTATAACGCGGAGAGCATAGAGGAGATAGAATATGAGGTTCAGGACTTCAGCGGAAAATCGCATCAGTAGCTGAAAACACTCTCCGGCTTCATTATCTCCCTCAGCAGGGAAGTGGCGTAGCAACCCCGAGGAAGGAAAAAGTTGAGAAAAAGATTCGAGCCATCAAAATTCCATATTATTCTTTTCAGGGGAATCATGATGACCCTTCTCATTCCACGCCCCTCCATGCCCGGAAAATGTCTCATTATGAACTCTTCCTCCCCTATGTTTTCCGCCTCCATGATTTCCTCCTCGATTTCCCCCATGGTGCCCTTCGCCCTAAGCAGCCCATGGCCCACTATCGCCGCCGAGGGGAAGCATTTGCCACTCCTTATTCTCCTATTTATCTTATCGAGATTGTAATCCTCCACCATTATGCCCTCATAACTCTGTATCACCATCTCCTTCTCCCATGGTATCACTATATCCCCCACCACCGCTTCATTCAGGGGTATGCCTCTTTTAACTCTCAGGGAAACAATCCTGTTAAAAAGATAGGACTGGTACGCATGCACAAAAAGCCGTATGAGATTCTTGGGCAGCAACAGCAATGCCTCCTTCCATTCACCGGGATGAGTGGAAAGATGCTCTATGATTCTCCTCTCAAAAACAAGTTTTTTGGGGTATATCTTCAACGCCTCCTCAAAATCCTCCGTTTCCTGAAGAAATTTTCTGGCTTCATAACTTTCCTCATCCTCCCCCTCCATGGGATTCGCCACGTAGCTCATCACCGCCTCCCTTATCTCATTTTTTATGAGATGTTTTCCAACCACATGGGTTATGGGCCTTGCTATCCCGAATCTCTGCACCCCGAAAAAATTGGGCATGTATCCCATCTGCTCTATCTCCCCCATCACCTCCTCCACATTCTCCGGCTTCTCCACATCCCTGACCACTATGTGAAACCTGTTCCCGATGAGTTTACCGGAATAAACCGGTCTGGAGGACTTGTAGAGCACCTCCACCTCCACATCCTGAAGGGAAAGGGATGCAACCTTTTTTATGCTCGCCGGAAAGGACATTATCTGCACCGTCACCGCCCTCTTGTCCTTTATTCCGGCATATCCAATGGAATTGGGGGATATGCCAAGGCGGTAAGCCATCTTTTCAACCAGCCTGTTGGCCTCCCAGTTTCTCGCCTTCACCCTGGCTATAACATATCTGCCATTGGAGGGAGGAGGATAAATGGAGACCTCTTCCACAACAAAATCTTCTGGCTCCTTCTTTATTTTACCCCCTATCCCCTCAGAGGAGGTGATGAAAACCTCTATGCCTATGTCCTCGTCCATTTACTCCTTTTCCTCCAGCTGCTTCATGAGTTCTTCTATCTCCTCTTTAAGCTCCCTCACCGCCTTCTTCACCACATCCTTTGCCTTTCCTTTACTCACCCTCACATAGAACTCCGGGTTTGCTACAAGTGGATGCGGCACATTCCACTCCGCATACTCCACCTCCTCGTATTCCAGCAACTTCTCCTTGAGGGGATTGAGTATGGTTTTCTCGCTTATCACCTCAAATTCCATTTCCTTGGCACTTTCCTTCTTTATTTTTATCTCCATTCATATCACCCTGTCAAGATCTCCTGCTCCATAATCATCCGCAATTTTTCTCTCCTCCACCCTCCCGCAGGAGGGACATTCCAGAATTTCCCCTTTTTTTACAAGGGGGCTTCTGCAATTGGTGCAGTACGCCTTGATGACCCCAAACTCCTTCCCCCTTGTGGACATCTGGATGGCCGGCTCCACCCTTATGATTTTTCCTCTCAAAATATCCCCTATCCTGTATTTTCCCTTCAGGCTTTCCACAAACTCATCGCTCACATTGGATATATGGATGGCGGCATCCCTCTCCCCCGCCACCTGCCTGTGCTTACCCGCTATGTGAATTATTTTGAGGATGACCATGGCCTCCGTCACCTGTTTCACCTCCCCTATGGCGGTGTCACCGATATGGAGCAGAAGGGGAGTGGATGAAAGGGGCTCCACCTCCGCCGACATCTCCTCTCTGTTCACCCTGAATTTTCCCACCACAGCAGCTATTATCTCGCCGTTTTCCTCATAGGTGCTCTTCCCTGCCTTCAGTTCCTCGCTTACCGCCACCTTATCTCCTGGAAGCACCGTTGTCCCTTCCTCAATCATGCTTAGGTAAATTGCTCACCATTTAAATATATTGCATATCCCCCACGCTAAGTCACCCTCTCCCCTGCAAGATGGGTGGGAGTCGCCTCCTTTGCCCTTACCCTGACAAACTCTCCGATGGAGGCATCATCGATAAAAACAGAGGTATATGCCTCGCTCTTCCCCACATATTTTCCCCTGTACCTCTCCAGCACCAGAATCTCATATTCCTTCCCCACCCTCCCCCTATTCCGCTCTAAGGCAATCTTCTCGGCTATCTCCGTCATCACCCTGGAGCGCTCCTTCGCCACCCTCGTATCCATCCTTTTCATCTTCCAGGCATCGGTCCCGGGGCGGGGAGAAAAGCGGGTTATGTTGGTCACATCGGGTTTAATTTTTTTCAGGGCCTCCAAACTCATCTCAAAATCCTCCTGGCTCTCTCCCGGGAACGCCACTATGAAGTCGGTGGCGAGGGTGAAATCCCTGAATTTTTTTCTGAAGGCGGCAACGATTTCCATGAAGTCTTCCATGCTGTAGCCCCTTCTCATGGCCTTCAGGATGCGGGGAGATGCTGACTGCAGCGGGAGATGCAGAAATTTGTAAACCTTCCGGCTCTCATATACCTCCAGCAGTTCATCCAGTATTCTCATAGCGGAAAGGGGATGCATCATCCCCACCCTTATGCGAAAATCGCCTTCGATGGAGGCAACCTCCTTTATGAGTTGGGGTAGATTGGCGTTGCCATCAAATCCATACGAGGCGGTATCCTGAGCGGTGAGTCGTATCTCCTTGCTCCCATTCTCCACCGCCTTTTTTATGTCCTCCACCAGTTTCTCCATGGGATAGGAAACGAGTTTTCCCCTTGCCCTCTTGGTTATGCAGTAGGAACAGTTGTACATGCAACCATCTGATATGGGGATGTTCATCCTCAAATCATACTTTCTGGGCAATCCGACTTTGGGCATTTCTGTTGGAGAAATATGTCTTCCCTCCAGAGCCTCGCATACATGATGGATGTGACGGGGAGAAAGAAGAATGGCATCTGGAGCAACCTTTTTTATGAGCTCCCCCTGAGCGGAAGCCATGCATCCCGCCACCATTAACCTGCCCACCTTTCCCTTCAAACTTTTTATGCGATGGAGCATTCTCTGCTGGGTTGTGTCTATGACTGTGCATGTCACTATTATGGCCGCCTCCGCCTTCTCCTCGCTACCCACAAGTTCATGGCCCTGCTGGAGCAGCATTCCCTTCATTATGGATGCATCGCCCTGGTTGGCCGCACATCCATATACTTCCAGGTAAACCTTCACGTGTTCTCCAATATATGTGGCATTTATATTTTTCTCCCATCATCGAAAAAATTCATATTGTGGGAAAGCATTGCATGGTAATGAGATGTGAAATATGCGGAAAGGAGGCAAAGTTGAAGCGTGCCCTGGTGGAGGGGGTGGAAATGCTTGTGTGTCAGGATTGCAGCAAATATGGCATGGTTCTTCCGGAAAAAAGAGCATCTCCTGTTCTCAAACCAAAGAAAAAAACCCTTCCCTATTCCAGAGATGTTTTCGAGGAGATGAAGCAGGAACTGGTGCCGGGATGGGGAAAGAAAATAAGGGAGGCGAGGGAGAAGGCGGGTATGACGAGAGAGGAAATGGGCGCAAAGGTGGGAGAGAAAACCAATACCATCGCCAAGATAGAAAATGAGGAGCTTCGCCCTCCCGATGCCACGGTGAAAAAGATAGAGAAGCTTCTGGGCATAAGTTTATTTCAGGAGGTGGAAGGAGGGGTGATAAAAAAGAAGGAGGCACGCCCCCTCACCCTTGGAGACCTGATTAAAAATGAGAAGTGATGTGAGAAAGGCGATAGAGATTCTGAGGAAAGGAGAACTGGTGGTTTATCCAACCGATACCCTCTACGGACTGGGAGCGGACATATTTAACGAGGATGCGGTAAGGAGGGTTTATGAGATAAAAAGAAGGCCGTCTCACATGCCCCTTGCCATAATGCTCTCTTCCGTGGAGGAGATGGGAGAGTATGCGTTTTTGAACCCTTTGGCGGAAAAAATAATAAATGCCTTTATGCCCGGCCCCATAACCATCATACTTAAAAAAAGAGATATTGTTCCGGATATCATATCCAAAGATAGCGTGGGCATAAGGGTGGTGGACTGCCAAGCAGCGAGGGAAATTGCAGCCGAGGTCGTAATAACCGCCACCAGCGCAAATCTGCATGGAGGAAAGCAGCCATGCACAATTGAGGAGGCGAAGGAACAGCTCGGTGGGGGAGTGGCATTTTATATGGATTATGGAAAACTGCCATGCACACCCTCCACAGTCGTGGATGTCTCGGAGGGAAAGTTAAAAATCATCAGGGAGGGAGCAATAGGAGGAGATGAGATATATGGAAGATTATGACCTCTACAAGGAGGCGGGAAAGATTGCCGGAGAGGCAAGAAGGAAAGGCATAGCATATGTAAAGGAGGGGAGAAGCTATCTCGAGGTGGCTGAGTATATTGAGGATTACATACTCCAGAGGGCGGAGCTGGCATTCCCTGTGAACATATCCGTCAACAGCACAGCCGCCCATTACACCCCCTCAAAGCACGATGAAAAGGTTTTCAAAAGAGGGGATGTGGTGAAAATCGATGTGGGGGCACATGTCGATGGCTACATAGGCGACACCGCCGCCACCGTGGAGGTGGGCACATCCCTATATGCTGATTTGATAGAAACCGCAAAGATGGCCCTCCATGAGGCAATTAGAGTGGTAAAAGCCGGGGTGAAGATAGAGGAGATAAGCAGAGCCATAGAGGAGAAGATAATAGAGCAAGGATTTGTTCCCGTAAAAAATCTTCAGGGTCACTCTCTGGAGAGATATAATCTCCATGCGGGCATATCCATTCCCAACTATTACAGGAAAATGGGAAGGAGGTTGAAGGAGGGGGAGGTGATAGCCATAGAGCCCTTCGTGACCAACGGAGACGGCATAGTGGTGGATGAGGGAATAGGGAACATATACCGTCTGAGCAGCAACTCCCCAATGGTGAGGGAGATAAAGAAAAGATTCCATGGGCTGCCCTTTGCTGAGAGATGGCTCTATGATATATACGGGGAGAAAACTCCTCTCAAAATCGCATTTTTGATGAAGCGCCGCCTCATCGCCCCATACTTCAAACTTGTGGAGGTGAAGGGTGGCATTGTTTCGCAGGCGGAGCATACACTGTATGTGAAGCAAGATGGGTGCGAGATTTTGACTCCTTAGCCGCTCCGGGAAAAAAATCTTCTTGCCATTTCCGCCGCCTCCTCGGCATTCCCTGCCTGCTCCATCTTCATGTATTTTCTGAATCTTTTTGCCCTCTCGTCAAATATTATCGCCACCCCCCTGTCATTTTCACTCCTTATCAGGCGGCCTATGGCCTGCATCATCTTCCTTATGGCGCTGGCCTCCATCACATATTTCCATCCATCACCATATTTGGCATCGTAGTACGCCTGGAGAGCACCCTGTTTTGCCGACGGCGGAGGATATGGAATGCCCACTATTATCACCATCTCCAGTTCCTCCGAGGGGAAGTCAATGCCCTCCGCCAGTCTTCCCCCCATAACTGAGAGGAATATGCCGCCCTTTTCCTTGAATTCACTGAGCTTTCCCATTATGCTCTCCTGCCTCTCCCCCCTCTCCTCCATGTATAGTCCTCTTTTAACATTAATTTTCTCCAGAAATCTGCCAAGGACTGAGTAGGAGGGGAAAAGAACGAGGGTGTTGCGCTCTATGGTGGAGAATATTTTTTCCAGTCCTCGGACTATTTTTTCCACCATGGCATCGTCCATGTAGTAGCGGGTGCTCACCCCATTGACGTAGATTATCTTTCTGTTCTTCTCCGGAAAGGGGGAGGGAAATGTGGCCATGGAGGCATCGATACCCATGCTGTCCCTGTATTCATCCATGGGCTGAAGCGTTCCTGACATATGGATGCTGGCGTAAAAGGAGTTTATGATGGATGAGGCGAGGGAAGCATCTAAACAGTAGCCCTCTATTTTTATACTATCCTCATTTTTTTCCACAATCTTCACCCATTTTTCGTTCATCTCAATCCATCTGAGAAGGAAATTGCCCACGCTTCTCACAAATGAGCGGGGTATCATGTTTCTGCTTTCCTTTATGTCTGCTATTATGTCACCATATGTCACCATCCTTTCCCCCATGTCCTTCAACTTCGCCACGTCCACCCCTTCCCTTTTCATCTCCTCCGTGAGTTTATTTTCCGGAAGAAGGGCATCGCTGGTCTCCGAAAACTGAATATCATTTTTCATTCTCTCCAGGATTCTCTCCAGTGCCTCCATCAGATGGAGGAGTTGCGAGTCATTAATTCCGTAATCCTCTACTTCCTTCAGCGCTCCCTTTACGGTATTCAATGAAAGGGAAAAGGAGAGCAACTCGCGGCAGAAGTCCGGCAGGTTGTGGGCTTCATCCACTATCAGTATGCTGTTCTCCAGGGCATATCCAAAATTTGAGATGAAGGATTCCCGCAAAAACTCATCGAATATATATATGTAGGGTGCTATTATTATGTCTGCCTTCCTGGCGAGCATTTTATTGACTTCATATGCGCATATGCGATATTTTCTCCCGTATTCCATAAGTTCCTCAGCCGCAACCACCCTGTCAAACTTCAAATCATCCCGGGTAAGGATGAAATTCTCGAAGAAGGGGCATCTGTTCTCCACCTTCTCCCCTCTCAGCGCCTCCATGCTCTTCTTTTTCCTCGCCCTGCATAATCTTGCCACCTCCTCATTGCCCGCGTATTTTTCCTGGAGCGAGGGAATTTCCTCCATCAGAAGACACATGTTTGCCCTCCCCTGAATGCTCACCGCCCTTATCCCCTCAACGTTCATCTCTTTGAGCTCCTTTATTGCCTGTTTCTGCTGGGAGTTGGTGCGGGTGAGATAAACAATGCCCATTCCATTTTCCTTAGCAAAGGAAAGGGCGGCGGCGAGGGAACATATTGTTTTTCCTGAGCCAGCAGGTGCTTCAAGAATGAGATGCTTTCCATCCCTTAGCGCATCCTCTATAACCCTCACAATTTTCTCCTGATTCCTCCTGGGTTTGTAGGGGAAGAGATTCATTTCTCTCTCTTTATCCTGATGAGTTTGTTTAGAATATCCATTTCATCCGGGCTCAAATCCATGTCCAGCAATTTCTGGATTTCGCTCTGGCTTATGTCCACCAGCATAATCTGGCCCGGTTTTATCTGTCTTCCCACCGTAGCCCCTTCTATGGCAACCGCCACCTCCATTCCCTGTATTGCCTTCTGAATTGTATGCTTCTCCGCCTGTATGCTCTTTATCTTGCCAACCGGCTTGCCATCGTCCCTTATAAGCTTCTGCCCCGGCCTTATCTCACCAGCCAGCACCCTCACCCCCACAATGGCGGGTTTGCTTACTCTGAAGGTAAAATCGGGCAGGAAAAGAATCATTCCCGGATGGGTGATTTCCTTTCTCTTCTCCTCCTCCAGTTCCTTTTTCCTCCTCTCCCTCCATTCATCCAGTTCCTCCAGAAGATGATATATTATCTTATCGGTTATAATAGCCACCTCTCCCGTATCCTCCACCTCCGGCAATATCTTCACATTGAAACCCAGAACGAGACGGTTGAGCGGGTCGGCATTGGTTTGCGCCTCCACTATGTCCCTCTTTGATATATCTCCCACCTCCGCCTTTCTCACCGGGATGCCCTTTTCCTTCAGCATGTAATACAACGCCTCTATGGAGCCGATGGCATCCGCCTTCAGTATTATTCCCTCATCCTCCCCCTTTATGTCTATGCTCATCTCCCTGTTTATCTTCTTTATGTCCTCCTCCAGATTTTTCACCACCTTGAGAGGAGCGCCAGCAAAGGTATTTTCCAGATTGGGAGCTGCTATCTTTATCCCGCAGGCGGCATGCGCCTCCTTAACATTCATGAAACGGTCTGATGGATCCCTTATCTCATCTAAGGGCTTTGGCTTCAGGAGCGCCCTTATGTTGGTTACGAAAGGCTCTCTCCTCCCCCCTATCACTATTTTGTCCCCCTCCCTTATTATTCCATTGTAGATTATCGCATCTATGGTGGTGCCAAGGCCCTTCTCCTCCTTCACCTCCAGCACCGTGCCCTCCGCCTCACTCTCCTCCGTCATGAGCTGATGCTCCAGAAATCGCTGAGCAAGCCCTATGAGAATCATCAGAAGTTCCGGCACCCCCTCACCTGTCTTGGCGGAAATGGGGACAATGGCAACATTTTTGGTGAAATCCTTTATCCTGTCATATCTGTCGGCTGAAAAGCCCCTCTCATAAAGGTTGCCAACGAGTTTGTAAAACTTCTCATCAAACTCCCTCTGAACCCTTTCATTCTGCCTGGCCAGCCGCTGGCTTATGATGCCATCAACCCTCCTCCATCCGGTTATGGCGTCTATCTTGTTGGCAGCGACAACAAAGGGGGTGCGGTATTTTTTGAGAATTTCAATGGACTCCTCCGTCTGCTGCATCATCCCCTCATTGATATCCACTATCAGAATGGCCAGGTCAGCCAGCGCCCCCCCTCTTGCCCTCAGGGTGGTGAAGGCGAAATGGCCCGGGGTGTCGATGAAAAGCAGCCCGGGGATTTTGAACTTTTTATTTTTGAGCAGATTCCCGCATATGTGGTATATAGTTTCGACAGGCACCTCCGTCGCCCCTATATGCTGGGTTATTGCCCCCGCTTCCCTCTCCGCCACGCAGGAGCCCCTAATGTAGTCCAGCAACGTTGTCTTGCCGTGATCGACGTGGCCCAGCACTGCCACTATGGGCTGCCTTATATACATCCAAGCAGAAAAGATGGGAAGGATATTAAAGTTTTTGGAAAGTGTCTTCATCGGGCAAATTCTTATATGAAAAAACGTTTTTTGTTTATGAAATATGCTCTGATTCTATCCCTTCTCATAATCGCAGCCCCTGTGCCTGCTTTCTCGCATGGTGGCAGCAATAGCAGTAACTACATCCTCCTTACCGGGTTTGGGCCATTTGATGGCTATGCCGTAAATCCATCCGAGATGGTGGTGGAGGAGATGAATGGAAGCACGGTGGATGGTGCAATGGTAATGGCGATTATCCTTCCGGTTGACTTTAACCAATCGGCAGAAAAGATAAGGAAGGCCATCGAAAAATACGAGCCGGTGGCGGTGATATGCATGGGGCTTGATGGATATGCGAGGAAAATTGAGGTGGAGAAGGTGGCCCTCAACATAAAAAGCATGTATTTAGGAGATAAATTTCTTGGATGGAGGAGGATAGAGAGGGGTGCTCCTCTTTTTATGTTCTCCACCCTGCCCGTGGAAAAAATAGTGGAAAGTATTGAAGAGAACGGCACGGATGCAAGGATTTCCTATTTTGCCGGAACATACTCCTGCAACTATGTCTTCTATTCCACCCTTCTTTACATGGAGGAGAATGGGAAAAGCACCCCCGCTGGATTCATTCATCTTCCACCCCTCAAATCCCAGAAGAGTTACGGTATGGAGTTGGAGGAAATGGTGAAGGGCATAAAGATAGCCATGCATGAAACGATGAAGGAAGTTTATTAATAAACAGGAGATTATTTCCATGGATCTGCTCCATCTGGCGAGAAGAAGAAAAACGGTGAGAAGGTTTTCCGGAAAGAAAATAGATATGGATGATCTGCTCCACTGCATCGAGGTGGCGAGGGAGGCGCCGTCCGGCATGAACATGCAGCCATGGAGATTTCTGATTCTGGGAGATGGGGAGAGGAAAAGGAAGGTTAGAGAGATATGCGAGAGGGCGGAGAGGGACTTTCACGAGAGGGCATGGGAGGAATTGAGGAGGTGGATGGCGGAGAGAAAAATAACATGGAAAAAGGATTTTCTGGAAGATGCTCCCTTTCTACTTCTGGTTTTTTCATGGAGAAGGGCACCCTATTTCATCCAGTCCACATGGCTCATGATTGGCTATCTTCTCCTTGCTCTGGAGGAGAAGGAGCTTGCCACGGTAACATACACACCTCCAAACCCAAGAGAGATAGAGAAATTTCTGGAAGTTGATGATGACTATAAACTGGAGGTGATACTTCCTGTTGGATACTCTGCGGATGAGAAAAGAAGGGAGGGGAGGAGAGATGTAAAGGAGATGATATACATGGAAAGATGGGGAGCAGGCATGCGGTGATTTTAAATATAACGTCGCCCATATTCTGCGATAAAATGAAGGTATCTGAATTGAAGGCAAATAAGAATGTGGATGAAATTGTTCTGAAGATAGTGGAAAAGAAGGAACCGAGGGAAGTTTTCAGGAGATATGGCGGCACAGCAAAGGTATGCGACCTGATTGGAGAGGACGATGAAGGGGGCAGGGTTCAGATAACCCTGTGGAACGATGAGATTGACATGGTGGAGGAGAATGACATAATAAAAATCACGGATGGATGGGTAAAGGAGTGGAATAACCAGTTGCAGATTTCTACGGGAAGGAGTGGAAAAATAGAGAAGATCTGATTATCCGTATCCCGTTATCTCATGGATGGGAGTGGAGCTTTTCACACATTCCCTACCGTATTTCAGCACATCCTCTATGGTCTTTTTCAGGAGAGGTGGATAGACGGCGCCCACTATCTCCTCCACCGGGCGGGCATCACAGAAGAACTTGAAGGTGGGAGTGCTCATTATTCCATATCTTTTAACCACATAGGGGCTTCTCATGACATTTACCTTTGCAAAAATAACCTTTCCTTGATATCTCAACGCATATTCAGTGAAATAGGGCTCCATTTCCCTGCAGTGGGCGCAGGTGGGGCTGTAGAACATAACAACAACGGCCATTCCCTCCTTCTCAAATATTTTGCTCCACGATAAATCATCCACCTCCATTATGGCATCCGACATTAAAATTCTAAGGAGAGAGAATTTATATGGTTTTGTATTGTAATCTCTGGAAAGATTTGTTAAATTTATCCATATCCCTCACCCTTTTTCTCTGACAGAGTGACATATATGCCATAGATGATAAAAGATGCCCCGATCAGGGTGAATATGGTTATCCTTTCTTTTAAAACAAGGTGGGCGAGAAACATTGTAAAAAGAGGTATTAAATTCAAAAAAATAGCCACCTCTGTTGCATCCGCCCTTTTCAAAGCATAATACCAGGCAACATAAGCAAATACCGAACATAGGAGGGCGAGATATAAAATAACTGCCCACTCTTTTATGGTTATCTTTATGCTCCACAGGTCATGGTAAACAAATGGAATGAAAAGAAAAGTACCTATGACGAAGGCATAGGTTGTTAGAGACAGGG
Source organism: Thermoplasmata archaeon (assembly GCA_021162065.1). Classification (GTDB taxonomy): domain Archaea; phylum Thermoplasmatota; class E2; order UBA202; family JdFR-43; genus JAGGZK01. Next base: position 30,953 of record JAGGZK010000042.1, on the reverse strand, counting down.
CATCATATTTCTCCAGCAATTTCTTTCCCACTATGCTGTAAACTGCCCAGCATATAGCAGAGAGAAGAATAAGCATATCTCCCTTCATCGATGGGGATATGGAAAGAGAACCCTTTGAAATTACAAATATGGCACCAGTGAATGCAAGCAGTACTCCCATTAATTTTCTGTATGAGAAGGTCTCTTTCAGAAAAATCCATGAAAATATGGCGATGAAAAGGACATTTGTATTGATAAGGAGAGCGGAATTTGTGGCGGAGGTATATTTGATACCTGTAAATTGAAGAATATAAAGCAAGGTTACACCAGTTAAAGCCAGAACAATCAGCAACGGAATCTCGTTTGGAGAAACTCTGACAATCTTTCCCTTTCCAGCCAAGATTAAAAACATTAAAGGAGAAGCCACTGCAAATCTGAAAAAAGCAAGGGTTACTGGGGAAATGCTCTCAACACCAATTTTCACCGCAATGAAAGAGCCGCCCCATATGAGAGCAACGATGGAAACAAGGATTGCATGTTCTTTCTGCATCTCCTCCTAATACCCTTCTGTGTTAATAAATCTTTATCGAGATTTTGCTGTGCCGGGGAAATTAATATTAAAAAAGCGCTGAGGGAGGGATTTGAACCCTCGCGGGGCATAGCCCCACAGGCTCTCAAGGCCTGCGCCTTGGTCCGGGCTTGGCTACCTCAGCGTTAAATGTGAATAAAGAAAAGATATAAAAAATTGTGTAAAGGATGAATAAAACTCAAAAATTAATTTAAAAGGGGAAGAGGGGTTCAGGATTTCAGCATTATCTCTATGTTCACTCCGTCGGGCACCTGGACACGCATTAACTGGCGGAGAGCCCTATCCTGTGCATCTATCTCTATCAGCCTCTTGTGAATGCGCATCTCCCATCGGTCCCACGTTTCCGAGCCCTCTCCATCGGGGCTCTTTCTGCAGGGCACCACAAGCCTTTTTGTGGGCAGTGGTATGGGACCGCGCATCCTTATGCCGGTGCGCTCTGCTATCCTCTTTATCTGCTGGCAGACCTCGTCCACCTTTCCCGCATCGGTGCCCGTTAATGTTATTCTTGCTACCTGCGCCATGTTATTACTTCAACTCCCTTGGTTCCACGTCTTCAACCACTCCCGCAGCGACGGTCTGGCCCATATCCCTAATTGCAAATCTTCCAAGCTCCGGGAACTCCTTGGCCTTCTCCACCACCATGGGGCGTGTCGGCCTTACCTTCACCAGTGCTGCATCTCCGGTCTTCAGGAACTGCGGATTCTCCTCCACCACTTCTCCAGTCCTGGGATCGAATTTCTTCAGCAGCTCCTCAAACCTGCATGCGACCTGTGCGGTGTGGCAATGGAAGACTGGTGTATAGCCAACGGTAACCACAGATGGATGGTTGAGAATCATTATTCTCGCTATGAAGGTCTTTGCCACTGTCGGAGGATGGTCAACAGGCCCGGCAACATCTCCTCTCCTTATGTCCTTCTTGCCGACTCCTCTGACGTTCACGCCAACATTATCTCCGGGCTCCGCCTGTGGAATCTGCTCATGATGCATCTCGATACTCTTCACCTCTCCTATCACACCCTTGGGCTGTGTTGAGGGCAGGAATATGAGCTTGTCTCCGGGCTTCATTACTCCTGTCTCAATTCTGCCCACAGGCACAGTGCCCACACCTGTAATGGAATACACATCCTGAATGGGCCATCTCAGCGGCTTGTCAGTGGGCTTTGGTGGAACCTTCAAATTGTTGAGTGCCTCAAGGAGTGTCGGTCCATCATACCAGCTCAGGTTCTTCTTCTCCAGCACATTATCTCCAGCCCATGCAGATATTGGTATGTAAGGCACATCCTTGTAGCCGATACCCTTCAGCAGTTTCTCCGCCTCCTCCTTCACCGCCTCATATCTCTTCTGATCATATGGCGGCTTGGTGGCGTCCATCTTGTTTATGGCCACTATGAGCTGGTTGACGCCGAGCGTTCTCGCAAGCCAAGCATGCTCCTTTGTCTGGGCCATCACGCCTTCTGGAGCTGCTATCACCAGCACGGCTGCATCCGCCTGGCTGGTTCCTGTAATCATGTTCTTCACGAAGTCACGGTGGCCGGGGGCATCGATGATGGTGAAGTAGTACTTGTCGGTGTCGAAGCGGCGATGAGCCACATCTATCGTCACGCCCCTCTCCCTTTCTTCCTTCAATCTGTCCATGACCCATGCCAGTGCGAAGCTTTCCTTGCCCTTTGCTCTTGCCTCTTCCTCGTACTTCTTTATGATATGCTCCTCTATCTGGCCCGTGTCCAACAGTAATCTGCCCACCAGCGTTGATTTGCCGTGGTCGACATGCCCTATTATTACCAGATTTAAGTGGGGTTTTTCCGCTGCCATTTTAATCCTCCTGCAAGTAAATACGTTCAAATATATATATTTAATTGCCCCATTTCCTCCTTAAAGATGAATGAATTTCCAGCATCCAAGGGTAAAGTTTTATTAACCCTCCTGTTATTATATTCTGGATGAATTTCAAAGGCAGAGATGTTATAAGTATAAAGGATTTTTCCCGCGAAGAAATTTTGCATGTTCTTGATGTGGCGGAGAGGATGCTGCCGATAGCGGAGGGGAAGGAAAAGAGCGATCTACTCCACGGCTACATAATGGCATCCCTCTTCTTCGAGCCATCCACCAGAACCCGCCTTTCCTTCGAGGCGGCGATGAAGCGCCTGGGCGGCAACGTCATCGGTTTTGCCCGCCCCGGAACGACGAGTTTGAAGAAGGGGGAAACCATGGCGGACACCATAAGAACGGCGGAGAGTTACTGCGATGTTATAGTGATGCGCCATCCGCAGGAAGGTTCGGCACGGCTGGCCGCTGATTTTGCCTCCGTTCCGATAATAAACGGAGGAGATGGGGCGGGACATCATCCCACCCAATGCCTGCTGGATTTGTTCACCATAAAAAGAGAGAAGGGAAAAATAGAGGGCAACAGCGTCGCCTTAATAGGTGATTTGAAGTATGGAAGGACCGTGCATTCCCTAGCATATGCCCTTGCCCTCTTCGGCATAGACATGAAGTTCATCTCGCCTCCTGAACTTCAGATGCCAAAGGAAGTGGTGGAGGAATGCAGGGAGATGGGGGTGGAGATAAACATTGAGAACTCGCTGGATGATATTGGCGACATGGATGTGCTCTATGTAACAAGAATCCAGAAGGAGCGCTTCCCCGACCCGGAGGAGTACAGCAGGGTGGCGGGAAGTTACAGAATAGACAGGAAACTTCTGGAGAAGGCAAAGAAGGATGTCACCATAATGCATCCCCTTCCCAGAGTGGATGAGATATCTCCCGAGTTGGATTCAACACCCAACGCCGCCTACTTCCGCCAGACTTTCAACGGAGTGCCGGTGAGAATGGCCCTTCTTGCTCTCGTGCTGGGGGTGGTGGAATGAAAGAGTTGCGGGTGCAACCCATTAAAGATGGCACTGTCATAGACCACATCCCTCCGGGAAATGCCCTCAAGGTGCTTCACATCCTGGGCATGGAGAGGAATCTGCCGGAGTCGGTAATAAGCATAGCCATAAATGTGAAGGGAAAGAGGGGAAAGAAGGACATAGTGAAGATAGAGAATAGAGAGCTGGACACGCAGGAGGTGAATAAAATCGCCCTGATAGCCCCGAATGCCACCATAAACATAATAAGAAATTACGAGGTGGTGGAAAAGCACAGGGTGAAGGTGCCGGATGAATTAGTAGGCATTGTAAAATGTGGCAATCCCAACTGCATATCCAATGGAAGGGAGCCGGTGGAGAGCAGATTCATAGTGAAGAGCAGGGAGCCGTTAAGGATAAAATGCTACTACTGCGAAAGAGAGCCAGAGGATATTTCCTCGCAGATAATATAGAGGGAATAAAAACAGAAAAGAGGAGGGGATGCAGAGCCTGTGCCCACATCAGGGCGCTTTATATACAGGCGTTTTACTTGATAATATATCGGCCATGGGATATATAAGGCAGGGGAGGGGGTAAAATGGTTTATAAATTTTTCGGTGAGACGATGCAGTGTTGGCAGAGAGATACATTTTAATCCCCTAAGGCATACACATTGTGGAAAGATATCAGTTTGCGGTATATGCAACACTCTCTGCGGCCATATGGGGAGTCTCCTTTCCCATAACCAAAATGGGGCTGGATTATTTTTCCCCCATAACCTTCGCCTTTGTGAGATATCTGATAGCCAGCATTCTCTTTCTCATGGTTTCCCTTCCCCTGAGCAACTTCAGAGGAATTGGCATAAAAAGGATTGCCCTTCTCGGTTTAACCGGTGTAACCCTGCCGACCATTCTGCAGAATTTCGGGCTGCAGAGCACATCAGCCCATATAACCGGTTTTATTCAGAGTACAGGCCCGATATATACGGTTATTCTGGCGTATATCTTCCTGCGAGAAAAAATTAACATTTACAAGATAGTCGGCATAATAATCGCCATAATGGGGGTTTACATTCTCATCAGTCCGGAAAGCGGGGGAGATATGAAAGGGAATCTACTTGTCCTTCTCTCGGCCATCTCCTATTCCATCGGAGGGATAGTGGCAAAGAGTTTACTCAATGATGGAAATAAAGCATTGCATGTTATTTCCCTATCTTCCATAATGGGCACATTCTTTCTCGCACCCATGATTTTTATGGAGAATATTCGTTTTGAAATGGAGGGAATGAAATACCTGCTTTTCCTTTCCTTCTTCACCACCTTCGTCGCCTACATAATGTGGTATAAGGCCATGGAGAGGATGGAAATATCTCGCCTCTCCTTCTTCACCTACCTTATCCCTCTCTTCGCCCTCGCATCCTCCAGCATCTTTCTGGATGAGAAGGCAAGGATGATCGCCCTGCTGGCGGGGCTGATGGCTGTTCTTGGGGTGGCGATAGCCCAGAAGGCATAGAAATTTAAGCAGATTGTGCATTATATATTCATGATGCAGGCAAAGCTTATTAATGATGTGACCGACCTTTCATGGCTTTCAAGAGCATTCGATAATGATGTTAAAATAAATGTGTTCAACGATGTCTCCACCGACTGGGTGACGCTGGAGGAAATAGAGGAGAGATATGGGGAAGAGGGGGTGAAGGCACTCAAGTTCTTTGAAAAGATAAGAATGGTTGACTCCAGATGGACAATGTCCGAAAACGGCAAGGCAAAGAAGGAGTATCATGCGTTCTACTCTTCCTTCCACATCCATGTGATGACCTCCATTGACATGATAAGGGATGTTTTTTCCATAATACTGATGGACGAGAAGGAATTTAATGAGGTGGAGGAGAAGATATATCAGTATGTGGGCGATAATGGCGAGTTGAGCAGGGAGGTGGAGAAGGAATTTAACTTCTCGCCGGTCCAGATGAGATGCATAGTGAAGCGCTCCCATCGCCTCGAATACAGGGGGATGAAAATAGAGCGCCTCACAGAAAATTAAAAATAGGGAAATATTATAACTAAAAATCAGCAAAGGTTGAGCAACAATGGAAGCAACAATACTCGGCGGAGGCAGGGAAGTCGGCAGATTGGGCGTTTTTAATGAAATTGAGGGCAAAAAACTTCTCATTGACTATGGTATAATGCCTGAGGAGCCACCTCTTTACCCCATGGAATCTCCTCCCGTAAAGAACGCCATAATAACCCATGCCCATCTTGACCATTCGGGCATGGTTCCCTGGCTGTGCAGCAGATATGGCACAAGAATTTTTTCCACCGACATAACGAGAGAGATATCCGATATTCTTTTCAGAGATGCCGTAAAAATAGCCGATTCCAAGGGGCATCCATATCCCTATGGCCTGAATGAGGTGGAAATCTCTTCCGATAAATTCAGGAGGATGGAGATAGGGGATGAGAGGGAAATAGACGGAATAAGGGTGAGGTTTCATTCAGCGGGCCATATACCCGGCTCGGCCATGGTGGAACTTGTAGATTTCTCCATCCTTTACGCCTTTGACATAAATACGGTTGACAGCCATCTCCTCAGAGGAGCGGAGCCGGTGAGATGCGAGACGCTTTTCATAGAGGGAACATATGCTGGCGTGGAGCATCCTCCCCGCCCCCAGCTGGAGAGGGAATTTCTGGACGAGGTGGAGGACATAGTTAATAGAGGAGGGAAGGTGATAATACCCGCCTTTGCCGTGGGGAGAACGCAGGAACTGGCCATGGTTCTCAATGGAGCGGGCCATGAGTTCTGGCTGGAAGGAATGGGCAGGAAGATATCCGATATCCTGCTCAAACATGGAGGATACCTTCGCTCGCCTGCAGAGCTGAAAAAGGCCATGGACAACGCAAACCTCGTTTACTCCGATCATGGCAAAAAACTCGCCCTCAAATCCGGGATAGTGCTCACCACCAGCGGGATGCTGAATGGAGGGCCTGTGTTATGGTACATAGATAAGATAAAGGATGACCCCAAATCTGCTGTCATAATAACGGGCTATCAGGTGGAGGGAACCAACGGCAGGATGCTTCTGGAAAATGGGGAGATAAACCTGTATGGAGTGAAAACCAGAGTAAACTGCCAGGTAAAGTTTTATGATTTTTCCGCCCATGCGGGCCACAGCGAACTTGTGAAATTTATAAATAAATGCTCCCCGGAAAATGTTGTCATAGTGCATTCCGAAAATCCAGAGGCACTTGCAGATGATGTGGATGCCAACGTCTACATGCCAAAAAATGGAGAAAAAATAAAGATATAGGGGGAAAAGATTTAGCCGATTATGTCTATTCCATTTTTCTGACCGTTCTCCCAGCGGGGCAGAACAACCGGCTGATCCTTGGGGGAGAGTATGTATGGCGAGGAAACACCTGTCATTATGGCCATTATCCTGCACTTTCCGTTGTAGTCATTATTCACCCTTGCACCCATTATCACATTGGCGTATGGATCCAACTCCTGGGTCATGTACTCCGCAACCTTCTCCGCAAACTCCAAGGACATGTCCGGTCCACCGGTTATGTGAATAAGGCATCCCTTGGCTCCCTTGAAATCCACCTCCAGCAGTGGATGATGCATGGCCTCGTGTGCTATTGCCTCAGGCCCATCTCTCGTTGTTCCTTCACCCCAGAGCATTGCCGCCACATCTCCTCCGGAAACTATGGTTTTCACGTCGGCGTAATCCAAATTGATAAGCGATGGCTCCACTATGGTTTCCGAAATACCCTTAACCGTCTCTGCTATGAGCTGGTCCATCACAGAGAATGCCTTATCTATGGGCAAATGGGGAACAAAATCCAGCAGTTTGTTGTTATCCAGGATAACGACGGAATCGCATTCCTTCCTCAATGATTCAAGTCCCTGCTCCGCCCTCAGCATCCTTCCTCTCTCCACCCTGAATGGTATGGAAACCATGCCAACAACTATTGCCCCCTGTCTCTTTGCTATCTTTGCCACCATCGGAGATGCTCCTGTGCCTGTGCCTCCACCCATTCCTGCCGTTATGAAGACAAGGTCCGGCTCCCCTATTATTTCCTCGATTTCGTCTCTGGACTCCTCGGCACATCTCTTCGCAACATCCGGGTATCCTCCCGCTCCTAAGCCCCTGGTTATTGCCTTGCCTATCAGAAGTTTTTTGTTCGCCTTCGCCAGGTCCAGTGCCTGCTTATCGGTGTTTATGACTATTGTCTCCGCTCCGTTGATGCCTATCTCATGCAGCCTGGTTACAGTATTTCCTCCGGCACCTCCTACTCCGACCACCAGAATCTTGGCTACACCAAAATCCTTTATGTCAACTTGCCTCTCGCTCCCATATTTCATCGCGTTTTCAATTATACTTTTCATCTTATCCTCCCTTGGCTGGTAGCAGCGGCATCCCATCCCCTCCCATATACCGCTACTTTTTCCTCAACTTTTCTATCTCCTCGGTAAATGCCTGAAGTTCCTGAAGTTTCATCCACATCTCTGTCTTTTCCTGGAAATCCTGCATGAGTTCCTTTACAAACTTATTCAATGCCCTTCTGATTGCCTCCGAGCGGGAGGCGAATTCCCCCATATTTATAAAGGTATCTATGGCATGAACGAGATGCACTGGCAGTCTTACGGTCACTTTCTCCGTTTCCATTTTTATTCACCTACGGACACACGGCGGACATATTGGCGTCCTTTCGGACCCTTTTGTCCAACAATGTCCGTCATTGTCCGACAATTGTAATACAGAAAGGGTTTAAAAAGTTTTCTGATTTTTGGCGGATTAAAACCCATTTCTAAGATAAGAATTATACATCATTTTTTAACTTTTTTCATTTTGAGTTTATGGCATAGCCCATTTCGTGTGGAAAAATCCGGGTATAAAAACTTTTTTATTTCCTCCGCCATTAAACAAACATGAAAAGGGGAGTGTTGGCAATCCTTATTGTGGTTCTTCTAATGTGCGCCACAACAAATGGATTTATACTCAAAAATAAGGAGAAAAGGGAAGAAAGAGCAGCAAGCAAAGCATCCATTCCTCCCTTTCTCTTCTGGAGATGGGGAGGCAAGGATGTTGTCATCCAGTACAGAGATGTGGTCAGGAATAATGATAGCATGACGGCAAACATAACCGCATATTTCGCCATTCCTCCATCCCTTCCAAACCAGGAGATAATGGACATTGAATTTATTCCAGAGCCTGATGAAATACTCCAGGATAAATACGGGCAGGAGGTTGCATGTTACCATTTCATTCTCCCGCCGGGAGAAAAAAGGGAAATTTCATGGGAGGTAAAGGCAAAGATATACAACATAAGATATATCCTTCTTCCTTTCCTTGTGAACAACGATATTCCTTCCCCCATAAAGGAGAATTATACATGCGACGGGGAAATGTACAAAATAAATGATCCTTTCATTCAGGGAATAGTGGAGAATATCACGACAGGTGTAAATAATATCCTCATCAAGGCAATAAAACTTCATGACTACGTGATAAAAACGCTGGACTATGCCATAGATGACAGGTGGGATGATGCCCCCACGGTGCTCAAAAGAGGGAATGGCTCATGCTCGGAATACTGCTTCGCCTACATTTCGTTATGCAGGGCCGCAGGCATTCCGGCAAAATACAAGGGTGGCACATATCTGGCGGAGAAACCGCCATATCCGGATGACATTTTCCATAGAATGGTGCTGATTTATCTTCCCAACTATGGATGGGTGCCGGTGGACATGACCTTTGATGAGTGGATTCTCCACCATTACGCCTTTGGCTTCCATTCCAACCGCTTTTTTGCTCTGATGACTGGAGGTGGCGCGTCACAATACCTAAACTGGACTTACAACAGCCACTATGAAAGCAACGCCCGACTGGAAGTAAACTCAACGGCAACTTGGCTGGAGTGGAATTGATAAATCATTCATATCCGTATTTCAGAATCCATGCCTCATATTTCCCGCCCAGCGGCTCGCCAACGGAGGCGGCATTTATTTCATTCATGCCATCATTGTCAAAATCGCCAATGCATGTTACGGCAAGCAGCCCATGGGTGGAATTTATGAGATACTCTTCCTCATATTCCTCACCATTCCACTGAAGCACATGAACATAGTTGGTTCCCACCGCAATCTCAGGCATGGCATCGTTGTCAACATTGCCCACATCGATGGCCTCTATGGTTCCTTCTTCCCCCTCCCAGTAAAAACTGGCCTTCTCAATATATGAACCATTCTCATACTCATAAATCTTCAGCATGGGGGCATAGAAGGTGACATGAATTTCCGGCTTTCCATCTCCATCACTGTCCTTCGCCACACACGCGAAGGGATATGATTGATTGTGATATGCTATTACTCCCTCCTTCCATTCATCATTTTCCCAGTTCAGCGCTATGGTGGCATCGGTATTCACCAGCAACTCATTTTTTCCATCCTCATCCACATCTGCTATCCAGGGAAAATACACCCAGTAATTGCCGGGATAATTCCATTCCGATTCCTTAACAAACTTTTCTCCATCCCACTCAAGCACTATGACCTCGGCAATGCTGTCGGAATAGCCACCTGTAACCACCACCTCATTTTTGCCATCGTTATCGCAATCGCCAACGATGCAGTCCAGCGTCGTTCCCCATCCTTCAGTTACAATAGCATACATCCCCATCTTTCTGTATTCCTTCCCATCCCACTTGAAGGCGGAAAAGTGGCGCCCCCACGCAACCCCAATCTCATTTTTACCATCATTATCAATATCCGCAATGCTGAAGCCGGTGGCTGAACCGAAGGGCTCGGGGATTCCCATGAAATTGTAGCCAAGACCCCAGACAGGGTCAACTATCCTCACCTGCTCGTAATAGCCCCTGCCTTCATCATACTTCATCACTCTGAGGAAAGGATCTCTTCCACCAATAAGCAACTCATTTTTGCCATCATTGTCGCAATCGCCCACAGGCTGTGGTCCTTCATACCGGGCGCTCCACCAGGGCAGGCGGCCATAGCTCTGCTGCCACTGAATGCCAAAATTGCCACCACTCTTTTCCAATCCGGAAAAATCATGGGGCTGCCAGATATTTCCCGCTGCAGTTATCAAAAACAGAATCAGTATGAATGGAGCAAGAGAATGCATCTTCATGGTTATGAAAAGGGAGATGAAAATAAATTATTTTCTACCCGCCGTGCCTCATCTTCTGTAGATGCCGAACTCCTCCAGCTTCCTTCTCCTCTTCTCCTTTTCAATGAAGCGGTAAACCGTCTGATGGCTCGCCCCCTCAAGAAGCATCTCTATTGCCCTCTTCGCCATCTCCATCTCCCCTATCCTTCCTATTATGGCAACCGTATGGCCATACACGGATATATGGGCGCCCGTTATCTCCTCAATGTATCTTCTTGCCTTTCCCTCCTTCCCTATTATTCTCCCCGCAAGTCGCTTCACATGATTGATCCTCTTCCCCGCCCAGTCCCTTATGTCCATGAGTTCGAAATAATAATCGTCGCGGAAGAGAAGCATGGCCTTCTCCGGGGAAAATCCCCTTCCTATAGCCCTCACCACATTCTCCGCCAGCATTTCTTTCAGGCCATCGTCGGCCATTATCTTCACATCGCCGGTGGAGGAGTCTATCTCCAGTTTCACCCCCTGCTCCTCTATTTTTTTCCTTACCTCTCCATTCTTGCCTATGAGAACCGCAACCCTATCCCTGGGTATCTTGATATATCTCATTCCGAATCACCCACCACATATTTCAGCAATTCCTCCTCATCCACATTTACAACCTTTCTGAAAAAGTTTGCGATGTTTCTCACGTCCCTCATCAGAAATTCCATGGCAACCGGATTGTCCCTGCTCACCGTCTGCCCCACATCTATTATCACCACGTCATCCCCATTGACAAGAACATTGTACTCCGAAAAATCCGCATGAACAAGCCCTGCCTCCTGATACATTATTCTCATGTATTCCCTCAATCTTGAAAAAACTTCCTCATAATTCTCGATGGCCGCATCCTTCAGCAGCGGAGCCGGCTGCTCCTCCGTGCCTATGTACTCCATCACTATGATATTTCCCTCCCTTGCAATGGGCTTTGGCACCCTGACACCCGCCCTGTCGAGTTTCCTTAGATTGTTGAATTCCTTCAGAGCCCATGCGAAGATTATGCTTCTCCTGTCCCTCTTCACCTTCTGGGGCGGCTCGTACATGAGATATTTGGAGATGCTGCGGAAGGTGGCGGTATTTATTCTGTATATCTTCACGGCCACCATGCCATGGTTGCCTCTCGCCCTGAAAACATTCCCTTCCTTACCCGTTGATATGGGAAATTCAAATCTTTCTATGACGCCGGAGTTCATGAGTTTCCACAATGCCTTGAGTGTGGCCTTCTCAAAAACCTCCCCTTCCGTAATGCTCAAAAGTTTTTCCACTTCTGCTTCCCAGCTCATATGAACACGCTTAAACTTTCGGGAATTAAATTCCTTCTGGCGAGATTGGATACCTGGGTGGGGGTATATCGGTATATCACATCTGCCTTTTCATCCTGAAAATCCCACGGTTTAACTATGAGTAAATCTCCAACCTTTATCCACTTCCTTTTCCTTATTTTGCCCGGTATCCTCGCCATTCTGGCCTTGCCGTCCTCGCATATTATGCGCAGTCTGCCTCCCCCCATGTGCTGCTCCACAACAGCAAATATCTCTCCATTGCTTTTATTGGGCAGTGGAGCTCGCTGTTCCATCTCGCCTTCTTCCATATAAATGGTTATTATCCATTTCATATAAGAAGATATCGGAATGTTAAAGGAGTGGAGTGCTTCAGAGGAATTCCGGCATTTCTGGCAACTCCGGCAGGTATTTTTTGAAGCCATCCGGCCACTCATCGGGCTCCATTCCTTTTTGGGCAAGAAAGGCCACCATCCATCTTTCCAGCCCTATGCCGGAGCATCCGCTCCATAACTCGCTCTTCTGCCCCTTTATGTTGAATGCCTTCGTATATTTATCCCCAACAATGGAAACATTCTGTATCTCCAGCCACTCTTTGCTTCTATCTCCCCGATACGGAAGCCATGCCTCGAAATCTATCGTTCCCTTGATTTCCTCCTTCTCCTCCCCATCTATGCCCGCTTGCTGGAGGTAGAAGGGCGTCACTCTGGCCATTCTCCATTCCAGGTCCAGAATTTTATTGAAAACATGGGAATATCTCTCCATCAATTCCTCCCTTATCTCCCTGAGTTGCTCCTCCGTGCCTATATAAACAATCTCTATACGGTGAAACTCATCCACCCTCTCTATGCCATGCTTCCCTCCCGCCTCATATCTATCGGAAGGCGTAGAGCGGTCAAATATTAGGAGGGGAAGATTTTTCTCCGCCAGTGTTTTTCCCGCAAGAGCAGTATATATATTCGGACACTGGGCATAGCACACCCCTTCCCTGGGCGGCTTCAGGTGTTTCAGCAGCTCCTCCTCATCCACCTTCCTGGTTATCTTAAGTAAATCCACGAAGCGCTCCCACTCTTCCCTTTCCCTGCTCTCAGGCTCACATATGTAGTAAATCTCCCCGGGCATCCCCTCCAGATGCCCCGTCTTTATCCAAGTGTCGAAGGTAACGTGCATGGGCTCTATCACTTCCTTAAAACCCAGCGGCCTAACCACATTCTCTATGGCAATCCTTTCCATTGCCCTCATTATAGCGGCGGCGGGCGGAAAATAGAACCATCTGCCCTTCCCCATGAGTTTGATCCATCCCCTTCTCTGCAGTTCCTCAGATGGATCCTTATTCCACTTTGCCTCCTTTTCCTCGCTTTGCCATATGAGATGCCAGTATTCCTTCTTTCCCTCATAGTACTGATGCTCCACCTTCTCCCTTATCCTCCTCACCATCCTGTCCACATAATTCTGACGTATGAACTCCTCGCCCTTATCCTCAATGAGAATTCTTGCCATTTTGCCATCGATTTCAACAGTGGCAAAGGGGATTGCAACGGGTTTGATTGCCTCCCTCTCCAGTTCAAACTCCACCTCGTATCTGTCCACATGTATGCCCCTCATCCCAATCTTGTTTTTACCGAAGAAGGGAGCGAGTTTTTTATAAAGGCGGAGCGCCCATTCATGGCTCCTTCTATCTGTGGAAACAATATGCAATAGAAGCATATCGCCATTTATCTCCCATTCCAGTTCCGCATCTATTTTGATACCCCCCATAAATTTTCTGAATTCTTCTCTGATGTCGTCAGCATCTCTGCTCAGTTGAATGCTGCATCGCAGGTCGAATTTCATAAAAAGAAAAGGGGAGGGAATTTAAATTTGTATTCATAAATTTACAGAAAAATTTAACTCATGAAAAGATATCACATTGTGAATCTCCAGGAGCTTCATGAAAAGAAGGTGAGAGATATACTTGATGACAAGCAGATGTGGAACCTTCCCATGGTGGAAAAGGATGCGGATATCGAAACAGTTCTCAGCATTCTCACATCCCGCGATCATGTATGGGTTGTGGAAAAAAGAGGAGGAAAAAAGCTCTGCGGGATAATAACGGAAAGCGATATTCTCCGCCTCATATCCCCCACCAGACTGCCCAAATACGTTTTCGGAAAAAAATATTCCATCTCCCTCCAATACGGCACCGCCAGGAGGGCATCGGATATAATGCATAAGCAACTCATCACCTGTTCCCCCGATGAAACCATTGGTAATGTGCTCATGAGAATGGTGAATGCCCGGGTGAGACGCTGCCCTGTTGTGGAAAACGATGAAATAATGGGGGAAATCACCGTTCATTATATCCTTCAGATACTGCTGGGGAAGAGATAATGTTACTGGAGATAGGTGTAGCACTACTACTGGCAAAGATACTGGGTTTCGCGTTCGAGAAGCTGAAGCAGCCAGCCGTGATAGGGGAAATTCTGACAGGTATAGTGGTGGGACCCTTTATAGCAGGGAAACTCTTCGGAATGAAGTATCTATCTCCCGTAACAGAAGGACTGGGAGAGATGGGCATAATTCTTCTCCTTTTCATCTCCGGTTTGGAAATAGGAGTGGATGAGATAAAGACTGCCGGAAAAAAGGGGCTGCTCACGTCACTTTTCGACGTAAGCATAGCCTTTCTCTTTGGAGTGATAGCAGGACATATTCTAGGCTATGATATAAGGACGAGTATCGCCATAGGGAACATAATGGTGGCCACCAGCGTGGGCATTACAGTGCGCACTTTAATGGAAATGCATGCCCTCCATTCCAAGGTGGGGGAGTTGATTCTCACCGTGGCGGTGCTGGATGATGTTCTCGGCATAGTTGTGCTTTCCATCACGCTGGGACAGGGAGAGCCAGCAATGCTCATATTCAAGATTTTCATCTTCTTCCTGATATTCATGGCGGCCGTGCTTATAATAAGAAGAATGAGGGGGATAAAAATAGGAATACCCCGCCTCATGCTCACCGCCGCCATTGCCTTCGCCTTCATCTTCTCTGCTGTGGCTGTTGACCTCGGACTGGCGGCGGTGACGGGCGCCTTCTTTGCCGGGCTCATATTCAGCAATTTGCCGCAGAGGAGGAGAATAGATGACTTCATGCGACAGATGGGAGAGGTTTTTCTCATTCCCCTGTTTTTCATATGGGTGGGGGCCTCCTTCGATTTCAACGCCCTTGGAGATATGGGCAAACTCGTCCTCCTATTCATACCCATGGCCCTCATGGGAAAAATAATAGGATGCTCTGCTGGGGCAAAGGTCTGTGGATTCAGGGCGAGAGATGCACTTGCCGTTGGAGTAGGGATGATGCCCCGTATGGAGGTGGCGCTGGTGGTGGTAACCATAGAGATGTCCATGAAAATATTCAACGATGCTCTGGCGCATCAGGTGCTGGCATCCACAATACTTCTTGTTATAGTTTCTTCACTCATTACGCCCCCTCTCCTCAAAATTGTATATCGGGGCGAGAGTTCTGAAAAGCAGGGTTCATAAATTTATAATTCCATCTCCTGCAACCTTCTGGATATGAAATGCAACGCCTCCTTTAGATTGTTGGCATTGTCCCATTTTTCTATAACCTCATCCGGCCTCTCCATCTCCAGATAAAACTTTTTTATTAGAGGTATTGCCCTGACTATATTATCCACTATGGTGACATCCGCCGTCCTTGCGGTTCTGGAGAGAGGGTTGAGGTCTATGGTGAGTACAATCTTTCCCATTTTCTTCAAGGCCTCACATCTGTCTCCATCCTCCAGAGGCACAAGGATGACATCCGCGGAGTATATGCCTTCCCTGCTGCATATGGCCCTGTCATGCTCTATCCCTTCTATCCTTGCATCCCCCTCCATTCCCAGTATTTTCTCCCCGCCAAATCCCCTCAAAAGATTGATTATTTTTTTTATCCTCTCCCCACTCCTGTGAAAAAGATTTACCTCGATTATTGCATTGCTGGCCTGTGCAAGTTCCACAATTTCCCTTCCTGAAAGCACCGCCGTGTTTCCATTTACAGAGATGACGGGATGCTCTGCCATTTTTAAATAGGCGGCAGCAGCCACGATGGCTTTTTCGGCGAAGGGCTGTGTTTTTTCCCCTATGAGGTAATCAAATGCTTCCCCCCTGCCATGGGCAATCAAACCAGTGGGATGAACTATGCCCTTCTCCACCCCCTCGGCGATTCTGTTCCTTAGCATCAAACTTTCATATCTCGGGTGGGACGGAGGTATCATGGAAATAAAAGGAAAGGTAGAAATAAAGGTTTGCCAGTTAAAATTAGTTAAAAATCAAAAGAAAGGGAGAGAGGGCGGTTATCTCCCGCCGTACCACATCACGTCGCTGCTTCCCTCTATGTAGACGAATACACCCCTACCTGTCTCCATGGCAAAGTTATTGTTGGGCACCGTGCCAACCATATGCGTCTCAAATTCCTGCGATGTCTCATTCCATTTGACAACGTAAACACAGCTATCTATGTTTCCTCCGAAATCTTCTGCCGTTGTTATGCCAGCATCGGTCCATCCTATGGCATCTAAGCCCGGCTTCAATGCAATGCTTATGTTCTCTATGGGCTGCCCGGTCATGTTGAGCCATGTGGGATATTTCACACCAACAAAATAGGCAATGCCATCTTCTATATCAAAGTCAGGGTTGCCCGGGGTATCTATGCCGACAATGTAATCATAATAGCGCTGCTTTTCCGCATCCCATCGGGTTATCACCATGCATCCGTCTATCAATTCCGCCAGAGATTTTGCAGTAAGCGAGACATTTACCGGCACCGTTATCAGATTCCATGGATTGAAGAGATGGATGCTCACATTCATTTCCGTGGCAAACACTCCATACTCGCTGAAGGATGTGAGGTTTGCATTTATTCTGTTCTGGTTGTGTCCAGGTTTGCCTCCACTTCCTCCCATGTTTCTGTGGTTTCGTTCCAGTGATAAAGGCCAATGGTTTCCTCAGTTACACCGTAAGCATCATCATCGGTGTAATTGATGGTGAGATTTATCCAGGAGTTTGTGGTCATGTTATATATTTCCACATACTTGCGTATAGAAGCCATAGTTGATGAATGTGGATTGTCCACGCCATTCAGGGCGATTCCATTGCCGTATGTGAAGGAGATGGTTGTTAGATAACTGGCGACGGTCATATTGTATATAGAATTGTTGCTGCCCCATTCGTCGGAGTAAAATGCATATCCCTCTGTTGAATCTATGTCATGAATATACGAATCGTTGAAGGTATTGTTATCCGAATTCTGGATATAGATTCCATATCCATATTCTCCATGCAAATCACATATTTCGATGCCCTCAAGAGCATTATTATTTGCCTCTTTCATATATATTCCATAGTCGACCTGGACTGCAAGATCCAGTTTATGGATATATACGCCATCAAAGGTGTTGTTGCTGGAATATCCGAGATAGATGCCGCATGCGCTTCCTGTAACCATTCTGTAATCAAATATGCTGTTGTTTATGAACGTACTATCGTTCACATAATCTAGATAAATGCCGCATGCATCCTCTGCAATCACGCCACTTATATTATTGTTGTAAACGTAATTGTGGTCGGAATGCAGTAAAACAATGCCATAACTGCAGTTGTAGAGTGTATTGTTGAGAATGTGGAGGCCGGAGGTGATGCACTTTATACCACAACTTGAGTTGGTTATGTTAAATCCTTCTATGGTCACATTATTGGCGGTGATATTTATTGCAATGTCACCCATTCCATCTATAACCGGCTTTGAGCCATTTTTCAGAGTGATGCTTTTGTCAATATTCACATTTTCCCTGTAAACTCCGTCATGAACCACAACAATCTCGCCATCATTTGCATCATCTATTGCATCCTGTATCGTGAGATAATACTTGTTCTTATTAACATTGGAAATTGAAGTTGTTAACGGGAACTGATCTTGATTATCTCCATCGGGAATGGTATATGGGGTGTCTCCTATTCCGTCACCATCGACGTCAGTCCCCACATAGTCTCCCCAATAGTTGCCGCCCAACCATGGGCCACCGACTATATTGGGACCTGCAGTTTTTGAGATACTCCATATGTTGCTGCAGGTGTCATTGGCGTTATAAGTATTGTGATAAATACAATTATTGTATATCTGGTTATCTATAGATGTTGGTGTTGAATCTTCGATTCTGATTCCATATTGATTGTTTCTGATGTAATTATTGATTATCAAATTATATCTCGAGTAGGTATCCATGTGTATTCCCCTGTTTGTATTATATGAAATTATGTTTCCTTTTATCTTGTTATACTGGGCTTTATACATCCATATTCCTTCCTCATTATGTGAAATGGTGTTGTTCATTATTACATTATGATCGGCCATGTAAGAGAGTGTTGTGCTTCCTCCAATTATACCAAATACTCCAATGCCCCATCCATTGTTATACAGGATGTTATTGGAGACGTTGCAGTAATCTGTATCGCTACGCAATAAAACTCCTCTGCTTCCACCTGTGATATTAAGTCCAGATATAGTGACCTGGTCTGCATTCACCCAAAAAACAGAATCAGCATTATCCGCCGCCTTTACTATACAACTTGCTGATTCATTGCCTATGATGCTAACGCTCTTCGTCACGTCTATATTCTCATTATATGTTCCATTCCAGACATATACGGTGCCTCCACTTGCAACAGCATTCACCGCATCCTGGATGGAGGCAAAGGCATCGGTGCCGATGATATGCCCGCTGACCACGGTTCCGTTTGGCAGCCCGGCCCAGTCATCATCAACATATACAGTGCTCGGTGCCCCGTTGGCATTGCTTCTTAGAGCAATAAGAAACACCAACATCATTCCAAACACTAAAATTTTCTTCATCTTTTCACCTCTCTCAGCTATTTTAAATATCTTTTTTCCTCAAATAAAAAAATATTTTATATAAATTTCTCATTTTTACAGGAGAATGCCCCTACTTTCATCAGTATATGGATAAAAGATACTCCCTTTTTTCCTCAAATATTCTTGCCTGTTCCTGTATCAACCTTTCCGCATCCATCAGGTCCATCTTCTCCGTTTCCATGGCATAGCTGAGAAATCTACCGAGCCATAGACTTTTGAGGGCATCTAGGATTTTCTCCTTCTCCTCCGCTTTTTTATAAGCGGCGGCAAAGTTATACACAATCTCCGCCCAGGTGCCGCTGTCAAGATTTTTTATCGTCCCGCCGTCCATATCACCAAGCCTTTTCATTATTCCTTCCGGGAGAATTTTTTTTATTATTCCCTGCCATCTCAGAAATTCTTCTCTGAAAGAATTCCGCATCCTCTCCATATCTATTCTCACCGGAACCGGCTTTTTTCCGTTGAACTCGTTCACAGTATTGTGATGAAATATGCTTCCGTTATTTCTCCAGAAATCTTCATAATATTCCGCAAGTTTGAACATGGTGCCAGTAACCTGTCTGAACATGGGAAGAAGCAACTCCTCCGGCTCCAGATAATGGGTCGTGGACTCATGAATTTTTAGGGAAAATATGCCCTCCATTATCCTCATTCTGCTGGCTGCCGCTGAGGTGACAATAAATATATCCACCCCAAAATCCAGAGGAAAAAGAGGATGGGAGAGAAGCATCTCGTAAAGTTTCTTCGATAACCCATACTCTCCTGCGATGGGTTGTCTTATGTCTATACCATATAATGCCCGGGTGAATGGATATACCAGGTTATTGGTTATCACCCCATCATATTTGTCCCTTATGTAGTATGGAACCATCAAATCCGCACGCCCATATAAAATGGGAGCTGCCAGCTCATATATCCACTCGGGCCTTATGCTGAGCAAATCGCCATCAAGCAGAATGACAACCTTCGCATCCATCTGTTGCGCAATGGCAAGGACGGTTTTCACCCCTCCGCCCTTTCCCCCCCGCTCCCTGTCGTAAGTTATTATCTTCTTCACTCCTTCATAGGGTTGAAACAGTTCCGCCAGTTCCTTTGTTCTGTCTGAAGAATAGCCGTCGCTCACCACCATCGCCTTTTTGTGTTCTGAAAAGTATCTGTGCAACCCATCGTTCACCACATTCATAACATGAAGTATTGTTGCCTCAACATTTTTGCATAAAATTCCCACAACTATATCTGCCTTTTCTGAATCACTCATTCTCTTCCACCACTATTTCAAAAAGTTCCTCTCTCACCTTTCTCTTTGCGGATATGGTTCTCAGCCAATCCGGTATCCTTGAGCCAATCGGCTTTCTCAGATATTCCATTCCCGCATCAAGAATATGACGGCTGAACTTCTCCATCATGCTCTCCTCTTCATGCCTATCATAATTGAGGGAGTTGAATATGGCGTCTGCATGATACTGCCTTATGGCGTCCTGAGCAACTCTCTGATATATGACGCTCAGGGAGGTAAGAAACGCCTCCGATACCTGGATGTGGTCCTCCTCAATCAGTACCCTCAGCAGGGTTTTGAATATATCTCTCACCATCCTTATGAGCCCCTTCTCTCTATCCCCCATAATCTGGTGCTTGTGCTCATACATGCCGAGATCAACCTGACAGATTCTTTTTCTCGCCACATTCCTGTATATCTCGGCAAGCACCCCTATCTCTATCCCCCAGTCCCCCGGCATATCCACGTCTATGGCAACATCCTTTGTCATGGCAAACTCCCCAGCCAGAGGATACCTGAAGCCCCTCAGAAAATTCAGGAAATCGGGCTCATAACCTATCTCATTCTCCAGAGCCTTGAGCAGAGGATGAAGAAACAGGCGGAAAACTCTCCCGTATATGGTTCCCGTCTCCAGATTCACTCTGGCATAATATCCCTTGCTGAATTTGAAATCCAGTTTGGGTTCGAGTATGGGAAAGAGAAGTTTGGCGGGAATCATCTCGTCGTATGTTCTTATATCCGCATCGTGAAATGCTATGGCGTAGGAGTTGAGAGTCGCCACACCCATGGCAATCCACACATCCCTTCCCTTACCTTCATACTTTATCGCCTTTATCCCTTCCTCCTTCAAATCCTCGAGAAAACTTGTTATCCTTGGGCCATTGCACCATATTATGTAATGCTCCTGTTTCATGCCGGAAAAAAATTTCTTCACATGCTCAAATTCATGTTCATTTTTTGCCGATAGCGGTATTATTATATCCCCGTGAAATCTCAGCTTGCCCAGCCCCTTCATTATATTTTTTATGGCATCGTTCTTCAATTCGGAGTAAAGCATGGGCATTATGATGGATATCCTTCTTTCCTGCGATATCTCCTCCACCTTGCTCAGGATATTTTCCCTTTTTATGTTTATTTCATGGAGAGTAGTTACCTCTTCCTGCTTAATGTCCATGCTCCTCACCCCCATCCACATATTTTAATATTTCCATAAGATTTTCTATGACAACATTCGCCTCCCTTTTTACCCTTTCATTTTCGCCTATCGCCACCCCCAGCCCTGCTGCCCTGAGCATACATATATCCACCTCTCCATCCCCAACAGCCATGGCATTTCTTGCGTCAATACCCATGTCCCTGCAAAGGGAAAGGAAAACATCTCTCTTGCATATGGAGTGGATTCTGCATTCCGGGAATTTTTTCTCAAGATTTCTGTTGTGGGGAATCACCTCCCCCGTTATGAATCCATCTTCCACCACAAGTGTATTGGCAAAGGCATAATCCATGCCCAACCTTTTTTTGAGGTCATTAACAACGAGGTCATAACTGTTGCTTATTATAGCGGTTATCACATCTCTTTTCTTAAGTTCCTTAACCACTTCATCGGCATTCTCCCTTAAAGGTATCCCCCTGAAGATTTTCAGCAGTTCCCCCACTTCCATTCCCCTCAAAAATTTTGCGATTTCAATCGTCTTCTCATAACCGAATTTTTTCCCATCTATTATCTCCCTCAATTTGTTAACAAAACCCCGCTCCTCCGCCAAACGGAATATGGTTCTTTCCTTCAGAAGAGTGCCATCCATGTCAAAGGCCACCAGTCTGTATGCCATTTTATCTCTTATTCTCCACACTTGCTTTTATGAATCCATAAAAGAGCGGTGCTGGTTTAAGAGGACGGGATTTGAACTCCGGATGAAACTGGGAGGCTATGAAATATGGATGCTCTGGCAACTCCAGAATCTCCATCCTTATCCTGTCCTCCGCAATACCCGAGAAAATTAGACCTTTGCCCTCCAGTTCATCTATATACTCAGGGTTCACCTCATAGCGATGGCGATGCCTTTCATATATCTTTTTCTTTCCGTAAAGGGAATGGGCAAGTGTCCCTTCCTTTATGGTGATTGGCTGCGAGCCGAGACGCATGGTGCCGCCCAGTTGCTCCACTCCATACTGTTCGGGAAGGATGGTGATGATGGGATGCTTTACATTCGGCTTTATCTCCGTGGAGTGGCACTCCAGACCAAGCACGTTCCTGCCATATTCCACCACCGCAAGCTGAAAGCCAAAGCATATGCCGAGGAAGGGAATTTTGTTCTCTCTGGCAAACTCTATTGCCCTTATCTTGCCCTCTGCACCCCTTTCTCCAAAACCTCCCGGCACCAGTATTCCGTCCACATCCTCAATTTTCTTCCCCTCCTCTATCTCCTCTGCCTCTATCCACACCACCTCCACCTTTGCATCCACTTCCGCCGCCGCATGGCGAAATGCTTCCAGTATGCTTATATATGAATCTCCCAGGGCGGTGTATTTCCCCACCATGGCTATTCTCACCCTGTTTCTCCCGTTCTTAACCTTTTCAACAAACTTCTTCCATTCCTCAAGTTTTGCCTCCCTATACGGAAGGGAGAGTTTTGAAAGGATGTGCTTTGTTATCCCCTGCTCCTGAAGCATGAGTGGCACCTCATAGATGCATTCCACATCCGGCGAGGAAATGACCGCATCGGAAGGAACATTACAGAAGAGGGATATCTTCTCTCTTGTGGATTTGTCTAAGGGCACGGGAGAGCGGGCCACTATTATGTCGGGGGAAATACCTATGGCTCTCAGTTCCTTCACACTATGCTGGGTCGGCTTCGTCTTCTGCTCCCCCACCACCTTCAGTATCGGCACGAGGGTTGTGTGGACAAAAACAACGTTGTCGCTCCCCTCCTCAAGATAAAGCTGCCTCACCGCCTCCAGAAAGGGCATCGACTCTATATCGCCCACGGTTCCGCCTATCTCTATCACACATATGTCGGCCCCACTTTCCTTGGCAACCCTCCTTATCCAGTCCTTTATCTCGTTGGTTATGTGGGGGACAATCTGCACCGTCTTGCCGAGGTAGTCGCCCCTTCTCTCCTTCTCGATGACATTCCTGTAGACTTTGCCAGTGGTTATGTTGTTATCCCTCCCCAGATTTATGTCCATGAAACGCTCATAGTTGCCAAGGTCCAGATCCACCTCTCCTCCGTCATCGAGAACGAAAACCTCTCCATGCTGGAATGGGTTCATGGTGCCGGCATCGCAGTTGAGATAGGGGTCTATTTTTATTGCCGTTATTTTATATCCCTTATTTTTCAGAAGAAAACCTATGGATGAGGTAACTATTCCCTTGCCGAGCCCAGATAAAACCCCTCCTGTCACCACGATGTATTTTGGCATAAATATAATAGAAAAGGCATTAAAAGAATTAACGGTTTAAATGCCCTTCAACCTTTTCATGCCCTCCACGGCGAGCTGCAGACAGGAGAGGAAATCATTTATGGTATGAAGAAGAGACATGGCGTTATTTTCTTCCACCTCAGCCACCAGTACTTTTCCGGCAACGCTGCTTGAGATATAGCCTTCGTTATCCACCCTCAATGTCCTGTTCAATATCTCCGCCTCTCTCCTGCTCCCGCATTCCACCTCAATCCTGCATTTTATCTCCATATTTCTCATACACCTCCTCCAGTTTCTCGGCCATCCGCTCTATGCTGTAATCCATAACGAACTTCCTTGCCCTCGCCATCACATCCCTTTCCTCCATCGCCCTCATGATTTTCTCGGCGAACTCCATTTCATCATCTGCATCCGCAAGATATCCATTTTCTCCATCCCTTACGAAATCCGGAAGGGCCTTCTCACGGGCGGCCACAACCGGCACGCCCGCCGCCATCGCCTCCAGGGCCACAAGACCCTGCGTTTCATATTTGGAAGGGAAGGCGAATACATCTGCTGCCTTATAGTAATCCATCAGTTCCCGGTCATCGACAAAGCCGGTGAATATGAAATGAGGGGAGAGATGTTTTTCCTTCACCATTTTTTCAAGCATGTCTTTGTGAGGGCCTTCTCCGACAATGACAAATACGGCATCGATTTTTTTGAGTATATGGGGAGCCGCCTTTATGATGAGTTCGATATTTTTCTCCCTTACCACCCTTCCAACGTGGAGAATTATTTTTTTATCAGGAAATTTCTCCTTTATTTTTCTCCCGTCGCCTCCTTCAAATCTTTTCAGATCTATCCCCGTAGGCACAATTTCAAATCTTGCATTTGGGATTATCTCTGCAAGGCGTCTTTTCACATATGGGCTGGGAACTATGATGCATCTGCATGGATGGGTGTAAATTCTGAGCCATCGATAGATGAATTGCTTTGTAGCATTCTGCAGAGATTTGTTGCGGAAAAGGAGATATACGGAGTCGTCTATGAAGGTGTGAAAGGTGAAGAATAATGGAATTCCAGCCTTATTTGCTGCAATCCTTCCATGCAGTCCTGTTATTCCGGGAGAATGGGAATGGATTATGTCCACATTCATTTTTTTTATCGCCCTGACTGTTCTTCTGGAGAAAAGGGAAAGGGGAGTGGGAAATTTATACTGAGGGTAGGGAGGAAAGGTCCTGCTTTTATAGTAAAATACGTTACCCTCTCTGCCATCACTTTCTCCAGGTGCAAATATGTATATGTTATGCCCCCTTCTCTCCATTTCCCCGCGAAAGGAAAGGAGGGAGGTAACGACTCCATCCCGATTAGGGAGCCATGTATCGGTAAACCATGCTATATCCATTTTACTCCCGTTATTTTCATGGCCAGCACCACGGAGATGAGGGCCACCGCCTCACCTCCTATGACGTCCGTGAGCCAGTGTATTCCCAGATAGAGGGTGGCTATTGGAATGGAGATTGCGAGAGCAAGAGCCACATACTTGTATCTCCTGTAATTCCTTATCCACGCCGTATATGCCATGAGGGCGGAGAGGGCGGAATGCATGCTCGGAAAGCAGTTGTTCAAAGTGGTGAATTTAAAAAATACTTCCACCACACTGGGCCATATCTCCTCAAGGCGAAAATGAATTTCCGTCCCTTCATACCATCCATAATTCTGGCTTGTCCACCATGTATCGTGCACAGGGAAAAACAGCAGAAAGGGAAGGGCTATGGCTATGGCTATGGCATATCCAACGACAGCAAATTTCAGGGAATCCACATCCTTGGATATTATGTAGAGGATGGGCGTAAAGTATATCAGAAAAGGAAAACCTATCATGTAAACGAAGGCGAAATAGTAATCCAGCACCGGATTCTGGATGGTCTGGAAGAGGGCCACTATGTCCCCCTCCATATTGTATATCTTCCGTGTGAAATCCAGTCCAAATCTGGCATCGACAATGGGGTCTATCTTTACGGATACAAGGAAAAGAATGGATACGGTTATGAAAAGAATTCCGAGGGCTATCAGCTGGGGAAAATCCACATATCTTATATTTTTCACCCTGCTCTCCCTGAACAAAAATATTCCAGTTATGGCCAAGAATAGATTTATGGTCAAAAGGAGCAGGGTCACCTTCATCTTAAGAACTATAAAGGGAGTGTTTAAGAATTTTTTGATTTTGGTATCCTGCAGATTCATCATCCAAATGTTCCCAATATAGAGAGGGTTCATGAAACATTTCCATGCCATCATCAAATTTTTATATTAGAATATAATTTTGCATGGGGGCTCGTAGCTCAGCTAGGTAGAGCGACAGGCTCTTAACCTGTTGGCCGGGGGTTCGAATCCCCCCGAGCCCGCTACTGGCCTTATCTTATTTTTCAACCAACGATGTCGATTTTTTGGGGGTGTTGTTTTCTTCTCTTAGGTTTGAATTTCAAAGGACCCTCAATATTTTCATTTTCCAATGCATTTACAACATCATTCTCACATTTTTTGGAAAACAAATTTCGATTTTATGATGTCTTATTTTAATGGAGAATCCTAAATTCATTCATTTTTCATTGTTGATTGGGAATTCAAATTCATCATTTCCATCATCACAAAAATAAAAAAGAGGGAAAATCACATTTCCGTTGCGATAAAGAATTCGTTGCTTCCGAGGTAAATTTCATGGGGGGCCATCACTGGCACAAGGGTGTAGTTTATGGGCAATGGAGCTATAAATGACAGATTCATATCCATGTAACCGTCGACCTTTGCATATCCTTTGGGTTCATAGAATACGGTGGTGGCTGTTGCGGAGAATATCAGCGAAAAAAGCATCGCCGCCGTGAGCAGTGCGAAGGCCTTCATAAAAATTTAAAAGATGAGCGTATTTAAACATTGTTATGGTTAGAGTAAGGTTCTACGGCAAAATGAGGAGAATTTTCGGCGATGAAAGAGAGATGGAAGGAAAAACCATAGAGGATATTCTCAGGGTGCTGGAGAGGGAAAGAGAAGAGGTTAAAAACCTGAGGGAGCATCTCATATTTTCCATAAATGGTAGGGAGGCAAAGGTAAGCAACGCCGTGAATAATGAAGATGAGGTGGCAATATTTATCTCCCCGACAGGCGGCTGAAGGGGCAAATTTTTTAACATCTCCGCATTACTTCCTTTATGGCACACTCAACCTATTCCCTTCTGAAAAAACTTGCAAATGCTCATGGAACGTCTGGTTATGAGGAGAAGATAAGGGAGATAATAAGGGAGGAACTGGAGGACCATGTGGACGAGTTCCGCACCGATAGCATGGGGAATCTGATTGCCATCAAAAAGGGGAAAAAGCCCTCGGTGATGCTGGCGGCCCACATGGATGAAATAGGGCTTGTGGTGAAGAATATAGACAAAAATGGATTCATAAGGTTTGTGAAATTCGGAGGATGGTATGATCCAACGCTTCTCAATTCCAGGGTCATTCTTCACGGAGAAAAAGGAAAAATATACGGAGTCATAGGAAGCAAACCACCCCATATGATGAAGGATGATGGCAAAAAATCAGCCATAAAGGCAGAGGACATGTTCATCGACATAGGGGCAAAAAGCAGGGAGGAGGTGGAAAGGAAGGGAATAAAGGTAGGCACCCCAATAACACTGGATATGGATATAAGGAGGCTTGCGAACAACAGGGTGACTGGAAAATCCTTGGATGATAGAGTGGGCATAACCATGATGATTGAAGCAGTGAAGAGATACAGGGGAAATGCTACCATATATGCTGTCGGCACAGTTCAGGAGGAAGTTGGTCTGAAGGGAGCAAGGACATCTGCCTTCTCATTGAATCCCGATGTTGCCATAGTGTGCGAGGTGGCGGTGGCGGGCGACCATCCCGGAGTGGAGGAAAGGAATTCGCAGATAAAACTGGATGAAGGGGCTGTCATCACAGTAGCAGATGCGTCGGGCAGAGGATTGATTTCCCATCCTTCTGTTGTAAGATGGCTGGAAAATGTGGCAAAGAAGAGGAAAATAAAATATCAGATGGAGGTCTCGGAGGGAGGAACGACAGATGCTGCGGTGATCCACATAACGAGGGAGGGCATACCTTCGGGAGTGATAAGTGTTCCAACAAGATACATGCATTCCGGAGTGGAGGTGATAAGCATGAATGATCTGGAAGAGAGCATAAAACTCCTTACAGAGGCACTGGAAAACTTAGATGGGCTTCACATATAGCTCCATTCCCATTTTCTGTTTCGAGGGCGAATAACTTCCAACCACTCTCAGATTTTTTACCTCTATTTCAAACCCATGCTCTCTGGCAACTCCGCATATCTCATCAATTCTCTCCTTTTCCCTCCCCCTTTCCATTATCTCATAATAGTGGATTATGTCCCCTTTTCCGATGGCATCCGGCAGAAAATGAAAACTACTATGGGGAAGATTCATTATTATGTGATTGGCATGGGGTAACTTTTTTATCACATACTTTGCATCCCCCTCAATAACCTCTATTATTCCTGCCATGCCATTCAGCATCACATTCTCCCTTGCATATCTGACAGCATAGGGATTCACATCTATGGCATAGATTTTCGATGGCCGGGCATATTTGGCGATAACAAGGCTAAAGGGGGCAACTCCTGCAAACATGTCTACAACAACGCTTCCCTCCGCCACCTGCTTCGCCACCCTTATTCGCTCTGTGGCAAGGCGGGGCGAGAAGTATGTTTTTGCCACGTCCAGTTTGATTCTCAGGCCGTATTCTCTATGAATGGCCTCTGTTTTTTTCTCACCTGCTATTACCTCCACATTTCTCACCCTGTAGTCGCCCTCCACCCCCCCGTCGAGACATACGGTTCTCACATTTCTGTTGGTTTCCAGAAGGGCCTCCGCCACCTTTATAGCAACGGACTCGTCCTTCATTCTCAGGAGAGCTATGGAGCCGATGAAATCTATGGAGATAGATTCTGGCCTTATGCCAGCTGCTTTGAGGATATCGAGATAACTTTTCTTGCCAATCTCCTCAAAATCCTCCATGGAGGAAAAACAGCCATCCATATCCACCTTTTTTTTAACCGGAAAATAAACGTTTTTCTCATCTCTTTTTATTCTTAAGCCCATAACCAGCAAATCCTCATCAACAAGTTTGCGTCTCACCTCCTCGGCTTTCTCCTTCGTCACTATAACGCAATGACATTTCACAATCCTATAAAAATGAGGTGTGTATATACCATTTATGCTCGCATTCGTTGGAATTGGTTTGCATGACGAGAGAGACATCACCCTTAAAGGGCTTGAGATGGCAAGAAAATGCGACAGGGTGTATATGGAACTCTACACCAGTGTTATGGATATGGATATGAAAAAACTGGAAGAGATGATTGGGAAAAAGGTGGAAATACTGAGCAGGGAGGAGGTGGAAGAAGGAGGCAAAATTATAGAGGAGGCAAAAGAAATGGATGTATGTCTTCTTGTTCCAGGAGATCCCATGATGGCAACAACCCATGTGGAACTTCGACTCAGAGCGATGGAGGAGGGAATAGAAACGAGCCTAATACATGGAATAAGCATAATCACCGCCTCCGCCGGATTGCTCGGATTGCAGATTTACAAATTCGGAAGGGTGGTAAGCATAGCAAGGCCCTATGAAAACTACTTCCCTCTTTCCCCCTACGACAGGATAAAGGAAAATGTGAAGGCCGGGCTTCACACGCTTCTGTTGCTGGACATAGGCGAGAAGCCCATGACCGCCAATGAGGGAATGGAAATACTGCTGGAAATGGAGAGGAGAAAGGGAGAGGGAATAATTTCTGCAGATACTCTCATAGCTGTGGTTGCCAGGGCATCCAGCAACGATGCCATGATAAGAGCAGGATATATTAAGGATCTGATGAAGGAGGATTTTGGCTCCCCACCCCACTGCATTGTTATCCCCGGAGATATGCACTTTATGGAAGCCCAATCTCTGGTGAAAATCGCAGGTGCTCCGGAAAATATATTAAAAAAATTCAGAAGAGATAATTAAAAAAGGGGAGAGGGGTGGTTTTTGCTCAGAGATTTGAGTCAACTGGCTCTGGCATTGTCCAGTGCATGGGACTGTATAGGTAAAGCATCGGGTCGCCGTATATCACTTCGTCGCTGTCTATATTGAGAGCAAAGCTGCCGTATATGCTTGTTGGGTCCATGGTGGTAAAGTCTCTCTCGAATATCCAGTATATGTGGCTGTAGGCGATACCTATGGGTTCTCCTTCATAAACACATCTCTTGAAGAACTGCATATCATGTATCTCCCAGTGTGGTGATAAGCCTGTATTGGCATTTCCGTAGGCGGCAACGGCACCATGCTCAAGATATATCTCCGGCCCATAGTGGGCAAAGGTTGTACAGCTCATCCATGCCACAAACTGGCTATGCAAGTTATGCCAGTAGTAATCGGCCCACTTGAAATGCACAAGATTGTACTGATTTGGTGGATCGACATCGTACCATGTAAAGCCGCCGCTCCTTGCTGTCTTTCCGTTCCAGTAGGCATAGCCGCGCCATGCATCCGGGCCTGCAAACTCGGGATGATAGCTTACGCCGCCTCCTCCCGTTCCATGCCCGCTATAGTAGTAGAGAGATGCTCTCTCCTGATCTACTATAAGGTTATCCCATGCACAGTGGCCGCGATAATCCCTTCCATAAGCACCGAAATACTTTTCGATGTATCTGCTGGTATAGGCGTTGTATCTCTTGCCATCGTTGCCCGTCGCCTGATTTCCATCCTGGTAATTCATGAGGGAAGATGTGGTAATGTTGCGGTATGGATTGCCGAATATTATTGCCGGATAAAGAACGCTTCTCACCACATAGGCAGCATTTGCCCCTGCTGTCTTTCCTATGAACTGTCCCGCCGTTGACTCATTTCCAAAGAGGGCATGATGTACTGTGAAGCGTATATCCGTCTTTGGAGCAACGAAAGCATAGGGCTCCGGCCCGGTTGTGTCAACGCCTATGCTTTGTGCATATGCATACACATCCTTCGGTATCTTGCTGAACCACTGAAGTTCTGCATCCCATCCCAGGGGTGGAAGTTCTCCCTCCTTGATGTAGTCCATTATGGGCTTGGATGCCATGGGCAGATGTCCTATGGAGCGGGTTCCATGGTAGTAATCGCCGGCATAGAACAGGAACTGGAATGCCACATTGCCCCAGTAATATACCTCGCCCATCTCTCCTATCCTTACAACAGGTGAGCCATGATATGCAGCCAGGTAGGCGGCGGGGGCGAAGTAGCCATCGTCGGTGGTGAAGGAGGTGACGGTAACATACTGCTCACCATTCAGCTCCTTCAGAGTGGACACTATATCCTGCATGGTGGTTATTCTCTCAACGTTGTAGTTGGATGAGAGCTCGCTGTTCACGGCATCGTTGCCAGCAAGGTCAACGAATATCACCTTGTTAACGCCCAGGGAGTTGAGAGCATTTAATGTTGCATCT
>JAGGZK010000030.1 GCA_021162065.1 Thermoplasmata archaeon | reverse complement strand
TGATGCCACAGAGGCATATGAATATGTGATGGAATTTGTCAAAGATAAATTCGGAGAGGTGGGTTACATTGTTATGTCGAATCCCCTCGACATAACAAAACCCCGCGTTCTTGACAGTGTGGAATATGAATTTACCCAGACAATACCATCCGTGGCCATATTGCCCGCCCAGTCATTGTATGTGGCATCCCAGGCGTTGTTAGGAAAGGACCTCTTCGGCGTTCACGAATTTGAAATCCCCGATAATTACACCTATGCAAGAGTGAAGATAGATTTGATAAATCTTGACTCGGAGAATGCAAAGGAACTGGGAGACGGGTTGTTCCTGATGGTGATGAACCCGGAGGGGAGAATATATGCATACACTGCCACAGGAGCAGGACTTCCAGAATATGATGATAATGGAGATATAGTAACGGACAAGGTACATTACGAATTTATCGTGGGAAATGAAACTGGAAAATATACGGTGAGGGTGATAGGAAGATGGTTTGCTGATGTGAAGGGCTCCTATGATTTAAAAATAAAAGTGGAGAGTATAGACAAGCCCATCGACCCCCTCATGGAAGATTTGTCTTCCCTTGCCCCTTATCTTGCTTCATATCATAGGGGAATAGTGTTCGCCCTCGATAACTTTGCCTTTGCCGGCAGAAATGGTATGGCCCAGCCGGGCGACAATCCGGATATAATCGAGGATTGCAACAGCCATATAATGGAGATACATTCAAAACTAAACTCCCTTCTCACCGATATTTCAGACCTTCCAAATGACCTATATGCAGTATGGCAGCATTACAGAGAGCATCCCATTTACATAGGAATCCTTGCCGATACCAACATGATACCCATGTACTATTTCAAAAATCCGGATTCGGCGGACATGATGGGATGGGGCGTCCCAAGTGATTTCATATATGGAGATATAGATCCGAAGATGGGAGATATGGAGAATGATACCTTCACCTTCTATCCCTTCCAGGAAAATGCCGTGGGAAGAATTACTGGCTATAACGCTGAAGACTGCTCTGCCCTCATAGCCAGAACCGTATTTTATGATGATATAATTTCCTCTCTCGGAGAGTGGAAAAACACCGCCACGGTGCAGACGGGCTGTGGACTGGAATTCCAGTGGATTCCTGTGCTCACCACCATAATGAATGTGATTCTGGGGAGTGAGGAGCCGACAAAATGGCCCAGTGGAGAAAGCTTCTTCATCAATCTTCGCCTCTGTCACGATCTGGAGGAAGGAGGCTATACAGTAAAGAGAACCCATCTCCTTGCATCTCAGAGGGAGGGATTTGAAAACCTTGCCCAGTACGGCAGAAAATACTTCCTCTTTCCACGCTTCTATGAAATGATAAGCGGAGACAACGTTAAGGGCGGCAAATATCAGGAGGAGAGCAACATAATATTTGTCTTCAACCATGGCTTTTATTATCTCTACGAATCAGGAGATATACTCCTGGAAGCCCGCGGCTTCCCACCCTTCACCACCATATCACGTTTCTACCCTATGGGAAGCGGATTGAGCGCCAAGGGCACATATGATGTGAGAAATGTATGCAACATGGATTTCGGACCCGGCATAATATTTGTGGAGAGCTGTATTACTGCAAGAATAGATGGTCTGCAACCGGAAAACTGTTTGAGCCAGGCCTACTTACATGCTGGAATGAATGGATACATAGGCGCCACTCGCGTAACAGCTGACCCCGGCTATCTCGAGCCCGGTTTAATATTTGAGGGGTTTGGAGCATGGGGATTCATAAATGCCACACTCCATCTTAAACTAAAGGGAGAATACCCAGAGCCACATTTTGGAGCCGTAATAGCAGAAGATTTTATCTTGGATGTCACACGCAACGACAGCACGGCGGGCATGGCGCTGAGGGATGCGAGAAACAGATATCTTCCAAAGGATGCCAACTCCACATTCCTGTGGACCCCACCGCTCATAAGCACAGGCTTTCCAATGGTGGATATGGATATGTACAACGCCCTTACTCATAAATTCGAGTACGGAAAATACATGGATAAGAAATACCACTGCTTCCATGAGTTCAATTTATATGGAGATCCTGCTTTCAATCCGTGGAGCCCATGACATACCCCTATCAGGCATTCAGAGAGGAGGTAAAAAGGCATCTGAAAGATGTGCTGAGGAAACTTTATGGTGTGGAGGAAGAAATAAAACTGGAAAAGCCCAAGGATATAGCAGACCTCGCATTTCCCTGCTTTTCCCTCTCTAAACAACTCAAAAAAAGTCCCGTGGAAATTGCGAAAGAAATTGCAGATAGCATTTCAGGAGGAAAATGGATTGAGAAAGTGGAGGCGATAAATGGGTACGTGAACTTTTTCATAAATAAGGAGAGAATATCAAGAGAAACAATTAGATTGGTAAGAGAGATGGGAGATGAGTATGGAAAACTTGAAGAGAAAAAAGTAAAGGTGATTGTAGAGCATACCTCCGCCAATCCAAATGGCCCACTCCATGTTGGAAGGGCAAGAAATCCAATAATTGGAGATACAATCGCAAGAATTTTAAGGTTTGGGGGATACGATGTTGTCACCCAGTACTATGTTGATGACATGGGGAAACAGGTGGCGACTCTTTTTTGGGGGGTGAAAAATCTCAATATTCCTGTGGAGGCGAAAAAAAATGATCACAGATATGTGGTCTTTTATCAGGAGGCAAATCGAAGGATGGAAAAGGATGAAGAGGTAAGAAAGGAAATAGAGGAGATAATAAAGAAATGCGAAGAGGGTGATAAAAAAACACTTGAGGAAGTGAGGGAAGTATATGAGAGGGTTCTGGAGGGAATGCTCGAGAGCCTGGAGACAATAAACATAAGAATAGATGAATTTGTTAGAGAATCCAAATTCGTCATGGACGGAAGTGTGGAGGAAGTGATAAGAAAACTGGCGGAAAGTCCCCATGCAAAACGAGATGGGAAGGCGATATACATAGATATGGAACCGTTTGGAGTACATGGCAGAAACAAAAGGTTCTATCTAACGAGAAGCGACGGCACTTCCCTGTATGCAACAAGAGACATAGCATATCATCTCTGGAAGGGGGAAAATGCGGATAAAATGATAAATGTTCTGGGAGAAGACCACAAACTTGAGGCAAGATTTGTGGAAATTGCCTTAAAAATTCTCGACAAAAAAACACCTGAGGTTATTTTCTATTCCTTCATTTCTCTTCCCGAGGGAAAGATGTCCACCAGAAAGGGCAGAGTTGTTTATCTGGATGATTTGATAGAGGAGGCAATGGAGAGGGCGAGGAAGGAGGTGAAAAAGAGGAGAGGAGGAGATGAAAATCTTGAGTATATAGCGAGGAGTGTTGCGGTGGGGGCAATAAGGTATAATATAATAAAGGTGAGACCGGAAAAGCCCATTGTTTTCAAATGGGAGGAGGCATTAAACTTTGAAGGGCAATCTGCTCCTTTCATCCAGTATGCCCATGCGAGATGCTGTTCAATCATGAGAAAGATTGGCACGGATCAGAAAGAATCTAAGGAAATAGAATATGAGCATGAGAGTGAAATAAATCTTTTAAAAATGATTGCCCTCTTCCCTGAAATCATAGAGGAGAGCATAAGGGAAAGAAATCCTGCAGTGGTGGCTGAATACGCCTTTGAGATTGCATCCTCTTTCAATGCATTTTACAGGGATTGTAGGGTGATTGGTGATGAAAGGGAAGAGGCAAGGGTTGCCCTGGTAGATGCTGCCCGCCAGGTTATAAAAAATTGTCTCTATATTCTCGGCATAGAAGCATTGGAGGAGATGTAGGGCTAATATTTTTAAGCAGGATGCTATAACTTTGTGCTTTACATTCTCATCCTCACAC
>JAGGZK010000011.1 GCA_021162065.1 Thermoplasmata archaeon | reverse complement strand
CTTGTTGGGCCTGTTATTGTGGGCTTTTCTGGAGGATTGTTGGCGCTTGTATCCATCATCAGAGGTATGGTGGTTGCCATAAGAATGGCAATAAATATGGTCAATATCTTCCTCATCTTTAATCACCAATCTCAAAAATAAAGGTTATATTAAAAGTTAACTATTGTTAACGTAGAGGAATCCAAAACCCCTTTCAGGAAAGGAAGGAGATTTATATCCTCTGAATATAATCTGGAGGTAATATTTAAATTGTTCTCTGTTGACAATTTTGTTATGCGAAAACAATATTTTATGTATATGGTTTACACTCTGGGGGAAGGAAGGAGATTTATATCCACATATGCCTCCCGGTTTTCCGGTTTTTTCCTTCCCCCTCATATTATGGAAGAATAAAATAGGATAGAGCAAAATTGTTTTGCCCCCTAAACATTGAAGAAAGGAAGCATCAAAATGACAAAACTTTATTAATTCCCTTCATAATTCACTTTTGTGCCGCCTTGGCTCAGGGGTAGAGCGCTTCCTTGGTAAGGAAGAGGTCCCGGGTTCGATCCCCGGAGGCGGCTTATTACGCTAGAGTTTATAGACTCCACCCAATTTAGATAGTGGTGGGTTGGTGAATCAAAGAAAAGGAGAAGGAGATTTCCATATTAAAGGAGGAGATTAAAAGTAAGGATGACATGATCGCAGATTACCAAGGAAAAATGAAGAAACTGGAAAACATTATGGGGTATGTTAAAAAAACTGAGGAGATGAAGAAAAGAAAACCAAAAATCTGATGTCATTGTCATAATGTCAAAAAGTTGATGGAAATGGGTGATTTTACAAAATACTCAATTGTCTCCAAGGTTATAAATACTGCCTTCTGTTATATTAATGGTGACTCGACATGTATTTAACACAATAAGTTGAAAGAAGTTTGAGCTTTCTGCCACTCTGACAGAAGGCTCTCACTCCACCGGTGGAGTGAAGTTTTTAAAATTTAACAATACATTATGGATCCTCTATGCCAAAGGAATTATCTGCTCCTGGAACTTTTCATCTTTCATTTCCACGATGATTTTAGAGGAAATGAAAAGAAAACCAAAAATGTAAACCGGGTTTAGAAAAA
Organism: Thermoplasmata archaeon; assembly: GCA_021162065.1. GTDB lineage: Archaea > Thermoplasmatota > E2 > UBA202 > JdFR-43 > JAGGZK01. The sequence continues at coordinate 5,136 of JAGGZK010000011.1, read as the reverse complement.
GATAAACTTGTTATTCTTTACTGCCATTTTTATGATAAATCATCTACGATTTTTTTAATCAATTCTATATACTTTTCTTTATCAAGTGATGCAAGTGCCAACAAACATCCTGAAAAGATGAAAGCTTGTATTACTCCATTCATCTTTATGAAAATGGCCATAAATTCCTCAACCGTTTTCTCTATGATTTTTATCTTTCCTTTTTCTATTACTCTAAACTTAAAAACACTTTTGCTAGCATCAAATCTGGCATCTAAATGGGAAGAAGCATTTCTGATGATCCGGTCAATAGAATTTGTAATATCATCATATATTCCATTTGATAATTTTTCAAACTCGATTATCTTTTCATATAATGACAATTTATATATCTTCATTGGATCAACAGAGTCCCTATTTGAAATTTGCAAAAGTGGAATAAGTATTGTCAATATTTTATTAACTAATTCAACACCTTTTTGATATACTCCAATATATGATTGAGCTAAAATTTTTTGTTCCTTTAAACCAATATTTCTTTTAGATGTAGTTTCACGAAGTAAACGTTTATTATTTGCATTAGCTACTGCATATTCATTATATGAAGTGAAACATTCGGAATCAGGGATTTCTGGAAATCCATAAAAAAAGGCGGCAATAGTATCTATTGCTTTTTGTTGTCCTATAGAGATTGCATCAACGTATAATCTAAGGAGTAAAAATAATAGTTTATACACATGCATTTTTCCGACTTGCTCTTTATAGTTTATCCAATCATTCAGAATGTTATAGAAATATTCCGATTCTGATAATTGCTCCCTTTTTGAAACATATTTTTTAGCTTTATCACCAAAAAGTCCTTCTAAACACAATTGATCAATCTCCTCAGCTACTGATTCAAAAGATGATTTATCAACATCATTAGTTACCATAAGAGAAAACTATAGTAATCATAATAAATTTTTCCTTTTTAATTTTTCATTTTCTTTAACTTAAACTCTCCATATCATATAGGCTCAAACTCCAGATAATCTCTCCTTCATTCTATGGGCTGATACATCTGGGCGGAAATCCTGTATTTGCCGTAGCCGGCCACCTTTATCTTAACCTTCCACTGCCCCTTCTCCGGATTCTCAAAATAAAAATACTCCTCATAGGTGTGATCCTTGAGGGTGGTGCAGTAACTCTTTGTGATATTCTTTCCCGATGGAGAGAGAATGCTGAAATTGAGGTTTCCCTGATTCAGAATCTCCAGGTCTGGATTGATGGGGTTTGAGAAATCCACCTCTATGTAGATGTGGAGATATTTGGTACCATTTTCCACGAATATGGGATATTCACTCACCTTTCCCAGCTCACCATTTATAAAATCCCCCCATCCAAAACTGTCCTCCACATTTATACCTCCCTCCCACCTGTACTGGGTTGGAGGACGAAACATCTTTTCGATCTCTGGATACATGGCTGCCACCAGCAGCCCGGCGGACATGAAAAATATGAACGATATGATCATCCAGGTCTTTCTCTTCACACCCAAAAATACATAAAACCTTATTTAAAATTGCTGATTTAATTGAACAGGGAGAAGATTGAGGAACTGCTTCCATTGGTTCCTCCGAAAAAGGAATAAATCATGCCCGCTGCTCAATGTCGCTATATGTTGAATATGATGATGTTCTTTTCCCTGCCAATCATTTCTCCATTTTCATATGTCTCAATCTTTAACCTGTGCAACCCCATGGCCCTCTCATCGCACACCCATGAGAAAGGTTTCTCGTCGTCCTCATACTTTTTTACATTGTCAAAGTAAAATACCACCCGGCTGCAGTTGCTTTCAACGCTGAACTCCATTTTTCCTATGATAACGAGGCCTTTCCAGGTCATTATCTTCTTTCCTCCAAAATAAACCCCACTCTCGGGAAAGATTTTCGGATACTCCACCACAGGCAGGATGATGCGGGAGGGATGCAGGGCATCATGATATATGGTGTTGTTGGCCACCACATATGTGGTATTTTTTCTCACCGCATCTCCCGTATTGGGGTTTCTCTCAAAGGCCGGATAATTGCTGGATGTGATATCCACCCTTATGCTGTGCCCCCTCCCAAAAACAATTGCGGTGTTGCCTAAGGAAATGTTGAGAAGGCATATTCCATTTATGAAATCCTCCCTGTCAAAACCGACCCTGTGGCGTGCCATAAGGACTCCTTCCGTTACCAGAATGGAGTTGCCATCAGGATAAACATCGCACAGACGGACAAAAAAGTCAGTGTCCTTTGCGGTGGAATTCACCCACAACTTTGCCGTCAAGTTTCCGGCAATTGCCAGGGGTTTTTCAAGAGGAGGAGTTGTATATACAAGGACATCGCTCCTTTCCTCCACCCCATTCTGCCTCATGGGCCCGGCGGGAAAAACAAGATTTCTTCCTCCTATAGTCGGTGCAGGATTTGCGGGATCGTATTCATAAAAATCCGGTTTTTCATCACCGGGCCTTGCCTCACTCAGCATCCCTCCTTCATGGAGATAGAGAGCAAGGGAAGAGGAGCGAGGAGGCCAGCTGCTGCTCACCCACCACTCATTTCCTATGGCATTCTCCGGAACATATCCATATTTTGTGGGGCATTCCCCCATCATGTAGAACCTTATTTTCTCATCCATTATGCCATTGTCATCTCCCTTCATCCAGTAATTCATCCAGGAAAATGTCTCCCCATAAACATCGAAAATGGAATTTGCAGGGTATGTCAAATCTCCCTGATTCACGCCAAAGTTGCCATGTGTCCAGGGTCCCACAAGCAATTTCTGCCCATCCTTTTTCTGGAGCGCCGTAAAGGCATCCATGGTGCCCTCCGCAAAGAAATCATACCATCCGCCTATATGATAAATGGGTGTCCCCACATGATTGCAACGGGTGAGAAGATTCATGCCGTCCCAGAATTCATCATACAGATAATGTTCCTCAAAAATGGGTATCATGTACTCCGCATTCTCGCCCTTCAGCCATTCCAGTGAATCTCCCCTAAACTCTCCACCAGGATACATGGCATGTCTGTACATATCGGAGGCGGCAATGGCGACCATCATGCATGTTATATTCCTAACGCCCGCAAGCATGTAGCCGGCTATGCCCATGGCGGAGCCGCCCCACATGGCCACCTTCCCGTTGCACCACTCCTGGCCGAGTATCCACTCCACAGTATCATTTCCATCCTGCCTTTCCCCCCAGCCCTCATCGAGAAATGGCATAAATTTGCCCTCCGATGCATGGGTTCCCCTCATGTCCTGCACCACAAGCGCATAACCGTGCCTCATAATCTGCCTCACCATTATCTCATCGGTACCGTTTTTGTTGTAGGGAGTCCTTATCAGTATGACAGGATACGCTCCGTCTCCTGGAAGATAGACATCCGTCGCCAGCTTTACGCCATCCCTCATCTCCACCATGTATGTCTTCTTTGTAAAATCCCCGCCATACTCATGGGTATATGAAAAAGTGAGGGGAAAGAGAAGGATGAGGATGGCCGTCCATGCGGTAAGTTTTACCATTCCTTTGCTATTTTTTCCGTCAGGTGAATGAGATATTTCCAGAACTCCTGCACCGTCTTTATATTCACCCTCTCATCCGGGCTGTGGGGGTGCTCTATCTGCGGCCCTATGGATATTATCTCATCTATGCCTGTGATGTCGCCAATAACTCCTGTCTCAAGACCAGCATGTATGGCAAGTTTTTTGGGCTCTTCTCCATAAAGCTCCTTGAATGCATCCGAGGCAATCTGAAGCAACCTGGAGTTGAGATTTGGCTTCCATCCGGGATACCTGCTTCCCTCCTCCACCTCTGCTCCTGCCAGTTCTCCTATGCACCTTATGCTCTGCATTAGCCCGTCCAATGCTGAATTTATGGAACTTCTGGAACTCATCACCACCTCCGCCACATCATCCGTCTTTATGGTGGCAAAATTGGTGGATGTCTCCACAAGCCCCTCCACCTCCTGGCTCATGGCTATGATGCCGTGGGGTAAGGCCATCATCATTTTCAGGAGTTTTTCATTGCTTTCCCTGTCAAGCACCTTCTCTATGTTGCACTCCTCCACCTCTATTTTTATATCCGGATCTGAGGCGGAAAATTCGTTTCTGAATTCCTTTTCCATCTCCGCTATTTTCTCCTTTATGTCTCCTTCCACCATCACTTCCGCAATTGCCTCCCTGGGTATGGCATTGTGCTTGTCTCCTCCTTCAACACTGCTTATCCTTGCATTTATGTTGTAGAGAATTCTCGCCAGCAGTTTTATGGCGTTGGCCCTTCCCTTATGAATCTCCACACCGGAATGGCCTCCCCTCAGCCCCTTCACTATTATCCTGAATCCCTTCCCATTCACATTTTCATATTTCAGGGGAAGTTTTATGGTGGAATTGCCGCCACCGGCACACCCTATGTATATGACTCCAAAATCTTCGCTGTCGAGGTTTATAAGCAGCTCTCCCTTTATGAAACCCTTCTTGAGGTTGAATGCTCCAGTAAGCCCTGTCTCCTCATCCACGGTGAAGAGAAATTCGAGAGGGCCGTGCTTTATATCCTTCGTTTCCATAAGGGCAAGAGAGATGGCAACACCTATGCCGTCATCCGCCCCAAGAGTTGTGCCCTTTGCCTTCACCCACTCTCCATCCACATAGGGCTGTATCGGGTCCTTGCTGAAATCATGCTCCACGTCCTTGTTCTTCTCGCACACCATGTCCATGTGACTCTGGAAGGTTATCATGGGAGCATTTTCGTATCCGTTTGCTCCCTTTCTCACCAGAACATTACCTATCTCGTCCCTCTCCACCTCCAGTCCGAGATTTTTTGCTACATTCACTATGTACTCGGCAATCTTCTCCTCATGCTTCGAGCATCTCGGTATTTTGCAAATCTCCTCAAAATATTTCCATACAATTTTTGGCTCTAAATTTTCCAACATAATGAGTGTATTATATAAATATATAAAGAATTTGTGATGACAATCAAAACCATATTCTGTTGAGTACGGATATTTTTTCGCCTATTTAATTTTGCCTTTTTCTCTGTCGTGTTGCGTAACTTTTATTAATTTCATATCCTCTCCCTTATTGGGGATGGGATATGAAAAAGAATAGATGGGGTAAGAAATATAAGGATAGTAG
>JAGGZK010000013.1 GCA_021162065.1 Thermoplasmata archaeon | reverse complement strand
CTGCTGCTTGTCTTGTTGTAATATCACCATTTTCCACATGTTTCACTATCCATCTTATTTTCGCGTTTGACAGTTTCACCATGCTGTCTGGTGAAACAGCAAAGCGAAATAATTTCCGTACTCTACATTGTTTTTTCAGAAGATATTCAATGAAGCACTATGAATTCATTTCTCCTCCACACTATACCCCACCACCTTTATGGCTTTCTTGGCTATGGCCATGTCGCCCACAAATCCCACAGTCTTTTTTTCGAGGGAGATACTGAATCTTTCAATTCCTGCATCTGTCAATGCCTTCTCTATCGTGGCTCTGCAGTTTCTGCATTTCATGTCCGGCACATAAAGTTTGTTCTCCATCTCCTCCTCCTTCCCGGACCATTTCCTGCCATAGGCCACTATTATGAGAAACGCCAGTATTATCCCGGCAATCCCCTTCAGCCATAGGGGCAGGGAGGAGGAAGCATATTTTCCCCCGCCAAAGGCATCGTAAAGGAAATTGAAGAGAACTCCCGCCATTAACGCAAGGAAAGAAATGGAGAGCAGATATATGAAGAAACTCCTTCTACCCAGCTTATATCTCACAAAGGAGAGGGTGACTGTGTTGGTGGCGGGGCCGGCAATGAGAAACACAAGAGCAGCTCCCGGCGAAAAACCCTTTTCAATTAATGCCATCGCTACAGGTATGGAGCCTGTGGCGCATACATAGAGGGGGAGAGAAACCAGTAGAGCGGCGAGCATGTCGAAGGGATATGCCGCATCAATATTGAATGGAATGCTGGCTATTATTCCTCCTGCCACCACTCCCACCACAAGCCACTTTCCAATATCCTCGGGCATCTCGATGAAGGCATATTTTAACGCATCCCTTGCCCTCCTTTTTTCCACCACAGCATGCTCATGTTTTTCCATCTCTTCTTCCTTTTCACCTATCTGACTTATTAACCCTGTGAAAATCCCTGCAAAGAGGGCAAAGAGAGGACGGAAGATGGCAAAGAAGGGACCGAGCAGCGAGTAGGTGGCAAATATGGAATCCACGCCTGTTGTGGGGGTAGAAACCAGAAAGGAAAGGGTGGCTCCCTTGCTTGCTCCGTCATCTCTAAGAGAGGATGCTATGGGAATCACGCCGCAGGAACATACTGGCAGGGGCACGCCCAGTAAACTCGCCTTGACTATGTTTTTTATGCCCCTGCCCATATGCTTTCTTATAAAATTGCTTCCCAGATATATGTGCAGGACTCCAGCCACCATCATCCCCAGGAGGAGATATGGTGACATATCCAGCCATATTTCCAGGATTTTATCAATCATTTCCAGTCAAGTAACCTTTTCTGACCCTCTATTTTCTTTATCTCGGTGATATCTTGGGTTATTTCCATTGTTCCAATATATTTTCCATCTTTCCGGACCGGGAAATATCTTATGTATATTTTTCTTCCGTCCATATCAATCCAGAATTCCGCCCTATCCTTTGTTCCATTCTTGAATTCCTCCAGTATTTTGTTCACCACGTCCACGCTCTTGCTGGGATGGCAGTTCTGCACCTTTCTTCCTATTATTGCCTTTGTTCTCACAAAGATTCTATCCTTACTCTGATTGAAATATCTCACCCTGTCATCCCTGTCTATGAAGGTTATGTCGAAGGGAAGGGCATCCAGCATCGCTTCCATCTCTTCCTTGGATAAACTTCCTGTCGGGAAGGATATTCTTCCTTCATCCTCCCTTTCCTCCTTTCCCTCATCATGTGCCAGTTTTTCCGGTATGAAGCAACAGTATCCGATTTCATCAAATTCTCTTCTTATTTCCCTCCATTCCCCCTCCTCCACCACCTTGAGGGCTGTGGGGAAGAGGATGTTATTCTCCTTGTAAAAATGATGGGATAGCATTTCAGCCAGGCCATCAGAAGCCCTTTTCAGCATTTCGTAGTTTCCATTTTCAGCAGCGGAGTATATCCTCTTTTTCATCTCCCTTATTTTGTCATGCTCCATCCACATTATGGCGGGTGGCTCCGTTATGCCATGCTTTTCAATGTAAGGGAAAAGAACATTTTCCTCTCTGAGATAATGCTTTTCCGCCTCCTTCAAATGCTCCAGAATCTCCCTTACGCCATCTCCATTTTCCCTCTCTGCTCTTTCACCCAGCATTCTGGCATGATTGAGAAGAATACGGTGCTCTTCCATGAGAATATGCAGGGGATGCCACTCTGGAACAGATATGCTTCCCCTCTCTATACTTTCCCTGAAAACCTCCAGATGCACATCGCATAATTTCTCCATTTCCTCCCTTGTTATGCCCTCCTTCACCAATTCCTGCTCCACCTCTGAAATCTCATCGGGAGTCAAATCCTTAAGGATCTCCTTTGCTTTCTCTCTTATTTCCTGAATATCCGCCCCTTCGTGAAGCTGCTTTATTATGCTTTTCAATATGCCCTTCTTATCTCCCAGCATTTCCATATGCTTGTATTACGGCGTAATATAAAAGTTTTTGTGTTTTGGGAGCAGCAATCCAAATCAAATGTTTTATATTCCCTCCGCAATTCTCACATTGTGGAGGACTATTTTAGGGAAATAGAAAGAGAGGCAAGGAAGTGCTATGAGATTGCAACCAATGCCAGAAAAAAAGGATTCGACCCGAGAACGGAAGTGGAAACCTCCTTTGCCAAGGATTTGGCGGATAGAGTGGAAGAGCTGGTTGGTCCCAAGGGGATATCGAAGAAAATAAGGAAGTATCTGAAGGAAATGGGAAGGGAGGCGACGGCCCTCCAGATTGCTCTTGAGATTGCCGATGAGATGGAGGGCAATTTTGCCAGTGTGATAGAGCAGGCGGTCAGGACAGGGCTTGCTATTCTAACAGAAGGCGTTCTTGTGGCTCCGCTGGAGGGCATATCGGAGGTGGAAATAGGAAAGAATTCAGACGGGACATCATATGTGGACCTTTATTTTGCCGGCCCCATACGCTCCGCCGGCGGCACAGGGGAGGCGATGAGCGTTCTTATAGCGGATTTGGTGAGAAGAAAACTCGGGGTGGGACGCTATAAGCCCACTGAGGATGAGATAGAGAGATACAAGGAGGAGATACCTCTTTATGACAGAGTTACTCATCTGCAATACTCTCCATCTGCGGAAGAGATTGAGTTGATAATAAGGAATTGTCCCGTGTGCATAAATGGTGAGCCGACAGAGGATAAGGAGGTGATGGGGAAAAGGGATTTGCCGAGGGTGAAGACCAATAAGATAAGAGGGGGGGCATGCCTTGTTATAGCAGAGGGGCTATGCCTGAAGGCGCCCAAGCTCCTGAAGCATGTCAAAACCCTGAATCTGGAAGGATGGGATTTTCTTGAAAAATTTGTGTATGAGGAGGTGGAGGAAAAGCATGAGATAACTCCGTCGGAGAAATACATAAAGGACATAATCGCGGGCCGCCCTGTTTTAAGCCATCCATCCCGGGAGGGGGGCTTCAGAATAAGATATGGCAGGGGGAGGACATGCGGATTGGCAGCTCTCGCCATAAATCCCGCCGCCATGTATCTCTTGGATGAATTTCTTGCCATAGGCACCCAAATCAAGACGGAGAGGCCGGGAAAGGGGACGATAGCAACGCCCTGCGATACCATAGAGGGGCCCATGGTGCTGCTGGACAACGGCGATTTTGTGCAAATCAATGATGCGGAAGGGGCAAGGAGGATAAAGCCGAGGGTAAAGAAAATAATAGATCTGGGGGAGATACTGATTCCCTTCGGGGAGTTTGTGGAGAACAATGCCATTCTTCCTCCCTCCGGCTACTGCTATGAATGGTGGATACAGGAACTGGAGGAAAAGGCGGATATCAACGAGGTGATGGAAAAGTACGGGGTGAGCAATCTTAAGGAAATAGATGCAAGCGTTGCCTTCAGAATTTCCGAGGAATATGGCATTCCTCTCCATCCCGCCTATAATCTCTTCTGGCATGATATAACTAAAGAAGAGTTGCACCTTCTCAGAGAGGCAGTCAGGAATGCGAGATATGACGGCAAACTTTATCTGAAGAAGGATGAGAGGGTGAAGGAAATTCTTCTCAAACTGGGCGCCCTTCATCTGGAAAGGGAGGAATATATCCTGGACAGATATGCCCTGCCCCTGATAAGATGCTGTGGTTTTGATATCATGGAAGGAAAGCTGATGGAAAAGAGGAAAAGCGATGCGGAACCCATGGAGGCAGTGCAGGAAATGGCGGGGATAAAAATAATGCCCCGCTCACCCTACAGGATAGGGGCCAGGATGGGAAGGCCCGAGAAGGCGGCGGAGAGAAAGATGAAGACCTCGCCCCATCTTCTCTTCCCTGTGGGCTTGGCAGGTGGAAAGGAGAGGTTGCTGCTGGAGGCGAGAAAGGCGGATGTGGAGATGGGGGAGAGGAGGTGCGAGGTGTGCGGAAGGAGAACCTACAAATCAAAATGCTCATGTGGAGGTCATACCCATTTTACCGGAAAAATAGAGACCTATTCCATAAATGTGGCGGGGGAGGTGAGACAGATTGCCTCCAGCATGAATGCTTCACTTCCCCCAAAAATAAAGGGAGTTATAGGGCTCTCATCCAAGGCAAAGACGCCGGAATGCATTGCCAAGGGGATATTGCGTGCTTCCCATGGCATATTCGTCTTCAAGGATGGCACCTCCCGTTTCGACATGACCAACATGCCCCTTACCCATTTCAAGCCCTATGAGATAGGGACTGATGTGGAGACGCTTAAAAAATTGGGTTATACACACGATTACAGGGGAAACCCGCTGGAGAGGGACGACCAGATATGCGAACTGAAACCGCAGGATGTGATTCCATCGGTAAAGGGTGGAGATTACCTGGCGAGAGTGGCGAAGTTCATAGACGATGCCTTGGTTAAAATATACGGAATGAAACCCTACTATAATGTGGAGAGCAGGAAGGACCTCATAGGTCATCTTGTGGTGGGACTGTCTCCCCACACCTCCGCGGGAGTGATAGGCAGAATAATAGGATTCATAGATGCCAACGTATGCTGCGCCCATCCCTTTTTCCATGCCGCCAAAAGGAGAAACTGCGATGGAGATGAGGATGCAATGATGCTGCTGCTTGACACCTTAATAAATTTCTCCAAGGAGTACATACCCGAGGGAAGGGGAGGAAAAATGGACCTGCCGCTTGTGATAGCCACCAGGATATATCCCTCTGAGATAGATAAGGAGGCACTTAACATAGATTTGATGGGAAGATATCCTCTGGAGTTCTACAGAAAAACCCTAGAATTTCCTCATCCGAAGGAACTCGAGAACATGATAGAGCTGGTATCCCACAGATTGGGAACAGGGAAGGAATACAGCGGATTCGATTTCACTCACGACACCACCAGCATTTCCGAAGGGCCCAAGGTATCAACATACAAAAAACTGGAGAAGATGGAGGAAAAACTCACGGCTCAGTTATCTCTTGCTGTAAAGATAAGGGCTGTGGATGAGGAGGATGTGGCATCCCGCGTTATACAGAAACATTTTCTTCCCGACCTGGTGGGCAACATGAGGGCATTCACCCGTCAGCAGTTCAGATGCATAAAGTGCAATACAAAATATAGAAGAGTTCCATTAAAGGGAGTGTGTCCCAAATGCGGTGGAAATTTAGTTCTTACAGTGCATGAGAAGTCGGTAAAGAAGTATCTGGAGGCGGCCAAAAAACTGGCGGATGACTTCAACGTTTCAAATTATACAAAGCAGAGAATACTACTGTATGAAAAATTCATGGACTCCCTCTTCAAAAACGATAAGGTGAAGCACGCCAAGCTGGATGATTTCTTTTAACCGCCGGATACCACCCTTATTATTCTCACCTTTTTGCCCTCCAACTTTTCAGTGTAGGGTAACGGCCTGCCATCCATTATTATGAGAACCTCATCCGGAGAAAAACCGAGTTTCTTCAGCAAGTCCTCCCCAGTTGCACCATCATCAATCCTGATTTTCTCCTTCCCTCCCTTCATCTCCACCTCTATTTCCATGGTAAGATTAATAAAACATCGCCATTATTAACGTTGCGATTGCGCTGGGATAGCCTAGCCCGGAAAGGCGGCGGCCTCGAGAGCCGCTGGGCGCAAGCCCACGCAGGTTCAAACTGCAACTCGCCTGCAAGTTACGTTTCCAGGCGGTTGCCTGAAAATCCTGCTCCCAGCGCTTTTTCCATCTTAAAACTTTTATAAAGATGGGGGATATTGAAATGGAGGTAAAATGAAAAGGATAATTGTGTTATTTGTTGCTGGCCTATTTGTGCTGGGTAATGCCCTTGTTATGGAAAGTACGGCGGAGAGACATGAAAAACATTTCGCCATAAAGGCTCCATCACCCGTGTTTTTCCAGAAGGATGGATACATGCTCGCCAGTTTTCCCGGGGAGGAGATGTATCTCATAAGTCCAGGAAAGCCAATGCTTCCAAGGATTCTGAAGGTGATAGAGTTGCCCTTCGGTGTGAGAAATGTGGAGGTGGAGGTGGTGCATGGTGCCATACAGGAGATAGATCTGCCAATGGAAATAATGCCTTCTCCCTCTCCCATGCCTCTATCCCTCATGGAGGGATTTGTTCCACCTCCCATGAAGGATGAGGCAGCATATGGTAGCCATGCTCTCTATCCCCCATCCTGGTTCACCTACAGGGTGGGTTGCGGACTGAATGAGGAGGGCGAACACGTTACCTTCGTTACCCTCAATATCTACCCCATAAGATATGTCCCGGCGGAAGGGAAGGTTTACATGGCCCAGGATTTTGATGTTATGGTGAGATATTTTCCTCCAGAAAAAACACTGCCGTCTGTTGGTGATTATGACATGGTGATAATCGCCCCCTCGGAATTTTCATCTCACCTTGAGAAACTGATGGAGCACAAGAATGCCCACAATGTGAGAACTTTCATAAAAACAACAGAGGAAATTTATGCGGAATATCAAGGCGTTGATAAAGCGGAGCAGATAAAATACTTCATAAAAGATGCCATAGAGGAGCATGGGATAAAATATGTGCTTCTTGTGGGCGGGCTAAAATCCAAAATATATGCGAAACCCAAGGATACAAAGAGCTGTGGTGCCGAAGGCTGGCATGTGCCCGTGAGGTATTCCAATCTCATTTCAGGGGAGCCGGGTTATCCCACCGATTTGTATTATGCGGACATATATAAGGAGGGAGGAGAGTTTGATAGCTGGGACAGCAACGGCAACGGCATATTTGCGGAATGGAGTGATGAGAACGGAATGCCGGAAGATATCCTGGATTTGTACCCGGATGTGTATGTTGGTCGCTTTGCATGCAGGGACGTGCAGGAGGTGGATGATCTGGTGAATAAAATCATAGAATATGAGAACAATGCTTACGGGCAGGAATGGTTTAAAAGAATGCTGGTTGTTTCTGGAGATGGCTTCCTTGACCAGATGGATTTGAACATACAGTGGGATACCAATGGTCTGCCCAACGGAGAGTACACCATTTATGCCCAGAGTATAAATGATG
>JAGGZK010000044.1 GCA_021162065.1 Thermoplasmata archaeon | reverse complement strand
TGGGGGAAATGGTGTGCAAATGCGTGGCAACAACCATATAATTTCCCACAACAACATCACAAAAAATTGTGATGGAATAGATATGGATAATGCACACAATTGCATCATTTCCTTCAATCATGTTCATTACAACTGGCAATATGGAATCACGTTATTTGCCAGTTCCAACATCTCCATTTTTAACAACACAATTCATCATCATGCCTATGGAGGATTATTCCTTGCCGACTCTTCCTATTGCTCTGTTTATAGAAATGAAATGTATGAAAATCAGGCAGGAGTTATGATGCGTGGTACTCTTGGAATAAACTTTAAAGGCTCCATCAACAATATTGTAACGAATAACAGCATTTACTCAAACAGTATAGGTGTTTATATGGAGTTTCATTGCGAAGACAATCGCATTGCTTACAACAACATCGTTAACAATGATAGAAACGCATATTTCTGGTTTCATAAGAGGCCTTTTTTCAATATGTGGGATAGGAATTACTGGAGCGATTGGAGGGTGCAAATGCCAAAACCAATAACGGGAACCCTAGATGTGATTATGGGTCCATTTATCTTTACTTTTCCGTGGCTAATGTTTGACAGGCATCCCGAAACGCAATCATATTATATTCTTGGAGAATGAACTGTAAATGTAGATGTAAAAATAAAAGAAGTAAATTGAAACTATAAAATACTGGATAAAGATTTTTAAGTCTCGGGGAAATACTGAATGGATGAGAAAGATAGCATATGTCCTTCTGCTCCTGTTGTTCATTCCCTCCTTTGCTCATGCCAGTGTTGGTGTGGCATATTTCTATTCCGACAACTGCATAATGTGCGAGGAAATACAGCCCTTCATAGAGGAGATGGAGAATTCCACCAACATCACTCTTCAGAAATACAAGGTGACGCTCTCTCCCTTCTCTCCTACACAGAACGATTCCCTCCTCAAGAACATGTCATATGCCTATGATTCCGTGAGGGATGTGCCCATGCTTTACATCGCCAACAGATGGTTTTACTTTGGCATGGGAGATGATGTGGAGAAGAAGGAGGAGGAAATAAGGGCATTCATCAAAAAACTACAGCCCTACAACATTCCGCCTCCCATCCAGAATGGAGTCCCTGTTTATCCCAAGCCTGTGTCGATAATAATATTTTACAACTCATCAAGGGCTGAATCCATATCCGATCTGGAAAGCGCTCTGGAGAAGAACATAACCTTTGTCAGAGTCGATAAAATTAATGTGGCGGAGAAGGAAAACAGGAGCATATTTGCCAGATTTGGTAATGAAACCCCTCTTGCGGTTCTGGGCAATTCCTCCTTTCCTCTTGCCTCCTATAACATCTCCTTCATAGTTCAGGAGGCGAAGAAATACGAGGATATAGGCTTAGATTTTCCGGAGGGCTATGAGGAAAAAAGCATTTGCATTGTTCTCTTCTACCGCTCCACATGTCCCACCTGCATGAGAATAAAGGCGAAGCTGGAGGCGCTTGCCGCCCTCTATCCGCTGGAGATAAAGGAATATGATACGGTGGACAAGAAAAATCAGGAACTCCTGCTGGAATATGGCAGCGCCTTCAATCTCACAAGATACTACAACACCAATATATTCATCGGGAAGAGATATTTCCACAGCGAAACAGAATTTGATGAACTTGAGAGGGAGATAAAAAGGCATCTTGGCTCCGGCCTTGAATGCCCCATGACCCAGGAGGTGAAGGAGGAGAATTTGCTAAGCGGAATTCTTCTTGTGGTCATAATCGGTGGATTGCTTGACGGCATAAATCCATGCGCCTTCGCCACTCTGATTTTCTTCATAGCATATCTTGAAAGGGCGAGAAGGGAGGCCATGCTGCCCATAGGTCTTTCCTTTGCGGCGGGCGTGTATGTGGCATATCTTCTGATACTCATGGGGCTGCTGGAGTTTCTCAACGTTGTGAGGCATCTCGTCTCCTTCTACCTTTACATGGTTATAGGTGTCTCCGCCATGGTTCTTGGCCTTTTCAGCATAGGGGATTTCTTTTCCGTGAGGAAGGGAGGGAAGGCGGTGCTGCAGCTCCCCCTGTTTCTCAAGAAGAGAAGGGGTAGGATAATAAAGAGAATTTCAGAGGACAGGAAAATCACTGCCCTAATTATCATAGCCATCTCCTCTGGCTTTCTCATAGCTGCCCTGGAGTTTGCATGCACGGGACAGGTGGCCCTGCCGGTGGTTACGGTTATAGAAAGTTCATCATCTCTCAGGGTTATCGCCTTCGCATATCTTCTGCTCTATGATTTCATGTTTATTCTCCCACTCCTCATAATCCTGCTGCTTTTCCATAAGGGGAAATCTTCCGCCGCCCTGGGAAAGGAGCACATGGAAAAATATGCCTATACAAAACTCGCCACCGGCATTTTTCTTATGGTGCTGGCCTTCTTCATGCTGAACCACGTCTTTGGCTGGATTGCGATATGATGGCCCTGTCCCCCACCCTGAATATGTAGTAGTCTCTCTCTCCTTTAAGCCCCTCCTCAAGAGAATTTCTTATCTTCCAGTACTCTGCGGGGGAGAGGGAAAAGCGGGGTATGGCCTTCCTGGCATCCAACTTTTTCAACTCTCTGTTTATCTTTGAGCGGGAGAAATCGCATATTTTCATCACTTCATATCTTTTGAGAAATGAGGAGGCGTATATCCCATCGGAGGAAAGGAGGGTTCTTTTACTTTCCGAAATCAAAAAACCCTCGAAGCCCAGTTTCCCCCACAGATTCTCCATGAGCCGGGCCTTCACAATTGTATTGTCCACCTCATAGATGTAATTCATTATCTTCTTTCCCCTGGTAACCTCCTTTCTCTCATCGTCATTTCTTATCCTCTCCCTTGATGGAAGGGATATGGCAGAGGTATCGCATTCCGCAAGCGTTCCAGTATAAAGTGCAAGGCGATTGAGGCGGAAATTAAGGGAAGTGTACTCCTTCTCCCCTTCAATTTTTATCTCCTCCCTGCGAATGAGGGGGGGCAGCTCAAAGGCAATTTTTCCATCGTAGAGGGAATAAACATGCACGGGATTGGGCGATAGGGTCTCAAATCTTCTGTGCTCCTCCTCCGGCCTTCTGGCGGGGTCGCAGAATATGGTTTCCGCATCTATTTTCTTTGCAATACTCTCATCCAGAACATCGCCCTCGATTATCTCCACATTCTCCCTTCCCATGGCCATGGCGTTGAACATCGCCATTTTCGCCCTTGTCCCATCTTTCTCAACCCCCACGCATTTCTCTGCATGGGCGGCGAAGTGGAGCAGCTGTATGCCTACCCCGCATCCAAGATCGGCTATGGATTTACTTTTCAGCCTCCCAGCCCTGTATTCCGCCACCTCCGGCGGGGTGGAGTATCTCAGCCCCTCCTCATCGAAGAAAAGCAGTTCCGCGTATTTCCCGAATTTGCTTTTTGCTCTTATCCTGCACCTTGCCATCTCCAGGATTTTTTCCTTCGGGAAGATTTTTGTTTTTATCTTCCCCATAATTTTCTCCTTGGCATGGCCCCTCCTTATAAGAGAAACGGCTCTGTTAACTTCCCTCTGCAACTCCTCAACACTCTCATCCATCTTTTTCTCCTTTTCTGATAATAGCAAAACATAAAAATATCCTTTTTGATATTGCCTTATGCTGTCCCTTGCATTCCTGCATTTCATGGAGGAGAAAGTATGATAAGAGTCGACAGGGAAAGGTGTCTGTACTGTGGAGGATGCGTTGGCATATGCCCGGTTAATGCCATCACTCTCTATGAGACAAGAATAGAGATAAGTGATGCATGCATTAACTGTGGTTTATGTGTAAAGTTCTGCCCGGTGGGGGCGCTGGAGGAAGTAAAATGAAGGTGGATTGTCTGGTGGTGGGAGCGGGGCCCGCTGGAAGCGTTATGGCGAAGGAGATGGCATCCCGAGGCCACCATGTGATGGTGGTGGAGAAGAAACAGGAGATAGGCGCACCGAAGAGATGTGCGGAGGGCATAACAAAGCACGGCCTGGAGAAATTTGGAATAGAGATTCATCCTCTCTGCATCTCGGGCAGAATAGGAGGAGCGATGCTTTACTCTCCCTCCGGGAAAAGAGTGACGATGGAAGGAAAGGACATGGAGGGGTATGTGCTGGAGAGGAAGGTATTTGAAAAATGGCTGGCATCGGAGGCAATCAAGGAAGGGGCGGAATACATGGTGAAGGCCCACGCCATTGGCATGGAGAGGGAGAATGGAATGTGGAAAGTAAATGTGCAAAGCATGGACGGCCCTCTGAGCATAGAAACGCCCCTTGTGATAGGGGCAGATGGAGTGGAGAGCAAGGTCGGAAAGTGGGCGGGGCTTAAAACGGTGAATAAGATAACCGACTATCATTCGGGCATTCAGTTCGAGATGGCAAATGTGAAGGCGGATGAGAATTTCATCCACATATTCTTTGGCAGGGAGGTCGCCCCCCTGGGATATGCATGGATATTTCCTAAAGCGTTCTCCGCCAATGTGGGACTGGGCATACTGGAGAAGGGGGCAAGCATGAGGGCCTATGAATACCTCATAAAATTCATTAAAGAACATGATGAATTCTTCTCTGCTGCCCAGCCAATAGAAATTAATGGCGGAGGCGTTCCCGTTGCCCATTTCACGGAAATGGTGGCGGAGGGCGTGATGCTTGTCGGAGATGCGGCTCAGCTTGTCAATCCCATACACGGAGGAGGGATGGCCAGGGCTATACATTCCTCCATAATGGCTGCCGAGGTGGCGGATGATGCCATCAGAAAGGGAGATTTCTCCAAGGAAAATCTCATGGAGTATGAGAGGAAATGGGAGAGCGAGTATGGAGAGAAGACGGCGAAACTCATGAAACTGAGGGCATTCTTGGAAAAACTGGAGGACAAGGATTTCGAACTTCTGGCGGATATTCTTCAGGGAGAGGATATATTCGCCCTCACCCAGGCGAAGTTGAGCTTTATGCTTAGAAAGGTGGTGACGCATCCCAAACTGCTGGGCCTGGCAAGGAAGTATCTGAGTGAGTAGGCATCAGGTAGGCATCAAATCAATATCTTTATATAAACCCCTCATTTATAAACCAAAATGACCCTTCCTCCCATTGATGAATGGATTAAAAAGCAGAAATTCGAAACCACCGCAGATTTGGATATACCCGATTTGTTAATAGACCAGGTCATAGGGCAGGATCACGCGGTGGAGGTGGTGAGGCAGGCGGCGAAGCAGAAGAGGCATGTGATGCTCATAGGGGAGCCAGGTACAGGCAAATCCATGCTCGCCAGAGCCATGACCGCCTTTCTTCCAAAGGAGGACCTGGAGGACATACTTGTTTATCCCAATCCGGATGATCCCAACACGCCCCGCATAAGGGTGGTGCCGGCCGGCAAGGGGAAGGAAATCGTTGAAAACATGAAGATGGAGGCCAAAAAGAGAGAGCAGCAGCAGAGCCAGCTGATGACCACCATAGTGGGGTTCATAATTCTCATATCCATAATGGGAGCCGTTTTCACAGGCGATTTAATGCTCGCCCTCTTTGGACTGATAGCAGGGGCGATGATTTATCTCATAGCGGGGAGGGGAAGCATAATCCAGAGAAGGGAGGAGGCAAATATACCCAAGTTGCTTGTGGGGCATGAGAGGAATGACTCGCCGCCCTTCATAGACGCCACCGCCGCCCACTCCGGGGCATTGCTGGGCGATGTCCGCCACGACCCCTTCCAGGCAGGCGGGCTTGAAACGCCACCCCATCTTAGAGTGGAAGCAGGGGCAATCCACAGAGCCCATAAGGGCGTGCTGTACATAGACGAGATCAACACCCTCAGCCTGCCATCGCAGCAGCATCTTCTCACGGCCATACAGGAGAAGAAATTTTCCATCACAGGCCAATCAGAGAGGAGCGCGGGGGCGATGGTGAAGACGGAGGCGGTGCCATGCGATTTCATTCTCGTGTGCGCCGGCAACTTGGATGCGGTGGCTGGCATGCATCCTGCGCTGAGGAGCAGGATAAGGGGCTATGGCTATGAGGTTTACATGAACAACATAATGGATGACAGCGAGGAGAACAGGAAAAAGTTAATCAGGTTTGTGGCACAGGAGGTCAGGAAGGACGGCAAGATTCCCCATTTCGACAAGAAGGCGGTTGCGGAGATAATCAGGGAGGCGCAGAGAAGGGCGGGACAGAAGGGAAAGCTCTCGCTCCGCCTGAGGGAACTCGGCGGTCTTATCAGGGTGGCTGGAGACCTGGCGAAAAACGAGGGAGCGGAGATTGTGACGGCCGACCATGTCAGGAGAGCGAAGAAGATTGCCAGAAGTCTGGAACAGCAGGTGGGGGACAGATATATTGAGAGAAAGAAGGCCTATAAGTACTTCGATGTGGAGGGGGAAAAGGTGGGCACGGTGAATGGTCTCGCAGTCATGTCCGCAGATCCATCTCTCAGCGAGTATTCTGGCCTTATACTCCCGATAGTGGCGGAGGTGACGCCCGCTGGCTCCAAGGCGGAGGGGAAGGTGATAGCAACGGGCAAACTGGGAAGAATTGCAAGGGAGGCGGTGCAGAATGTGTCGGCCATCATAAAGAAATACATGGGGGAGGACATCTCCGACAAGGATATTCATATTCAGTTTATAGGCACATACGAGGGGGTGGAGGGCGATTCCGCTTCCATATCAGTCGCCACAGCCGTCATATCCGCCATGGGACGCGTGCCCGTACGCCAGGACATAGCCATGACGGGCTCTCTGAGCATCCATGGAGAGGTGCTTCCCGTGGGAGGGGTGACGGCAAAGATAGAGGCTGCCGCCAAGGCGGGCATAAAGAAAGTTCTCATTCCCGCCGCCAACATAAAGGATGTGCTCATAGAGGAGGAATATGCGGATAAGGTGGAGATTGTGCCCGTATCCACTTTAAAGGATGTTCTTGAACATGCCCTTACCGGTAGGGGTAAAGGAAAGATAGTGAAAAAACTGGAGGCGATGGGTAACTAACTCACCCACCCGGGTCCGACCTGGGCGTAGATTATGGCCCTGTTGAAGGTGAAGGAGAGCAGGGTGTTTATGGTTATCCTCACATAATTGCTGCCCGAGTTTATGGTGTAGTTGGTGGAGGATATGCCACTTCTCTCCATCTCGTTTTCCAGATATTTTCTCCAGGCATTGGGATATGGCGTGGTTATGTTTATGGTGAGCGAGGTTGACCTGCATCTGTAGGATGTCATGGATGAGAAGTTCGTTCTTATGGAATAGGTGCCATAGCCCGCCACCGACGTCTTTCCCGCTATCCCCACCACATCCACAAAGGTTATGTTCATGCCGGAGGGATTGCCGTGGGAGACGAAGAGCAGAGGGGGATAAAGGAGCGTGTCGCCCGCCGACTGGTTGAGTATGACAGCACCTCCCTGAAATATGTACTCCTGATTAACAAAATAGGCATTTTCAGCGGTGTACTTTATGGTTCCCATAGCTACGGAGTAACTTATGGTGCTGGACGTATATTTGGTGCATTCCACCTCGAAATTCCCTCTCGCGGATGTGTTGAAACTCATGTTGAAGGGGGTTTGAAGGTATGGCAGTATCTCCGAGGAGAAGAGATATTCGTCGTCAAGAATATTTATGGTGTAGGCGGTATTCTGCTTCAGCCCCACCGCCACCGTCTGGTTGAAGACAACGGAGGTGCCATTGATTATACTCATATTTATCTGGAGATAATCCGTGCCAAAACTCCCTATGCTCACCGATATATTAACGTTGGTTCGCATATCATTTATGGATGCATTATAGAAATCCCCTTCTCTCAGCGAATTTATGGTGAGTTTGAAGGAATTTATGGATATGACGTAGGTGAGGTTGGGAAGAGAGCCGTCATAGGTATAGCTTTCCGCCACCATTCCGGAGCCGCTTATGGCTATGCCGAAATTGCTGGTCTGGGTGGAGAGTATCTGGAGCGAGCCGAAGGCACGGGAGGATACGAAGTAGGGCAACTCCTTACTGCCAAGTGTTATGGATGTTGTGAGAGGAGAAGAACTTCGCTCGGTAGCTTGCAAATCCATGGAGTATTTGAGGCTGGCGAACTGGTTCGTCACTTCATCCATATGCTCCGCCTCCCTCTCCTCCATCCACTGGGGGATGTAATACACCTGTATGGCCACAAGAATGGAAACAAGAAGAGTAACCATTAGAATGGCAACTATTATGCCCACTTGGCCCTTATTATTCATCATTTGTAAATTCCTCTTTGTTAAATAATTTTGCGATATTTTCCGGGAATGTTTTTATAATACTCCCAAATATCCTAAGATGAAAGAAGAGTGGAGAAATTTTACCACTGGTGAATTGAAAAATGTGGGTATAGAGGTGGAAGTGCCATCCGGATATGCTGAACTGGAAAAGGAGGCGGTTAAGGCGATAGAGGAGGCAACGCAGGCGTATCCTAAAGCATGGAAGATGTTCAAGATGCTCGTCAATGATGAGGAGGTGAGGGCCAACTGGGACGTTGCCAATTTCATTGCCGTTAAGAAGTTAAAATACAATGACCATGGAGAGGTGCATGCAAAGATAGTGGCGGCAAATGCCCTCAAGATGTATCAGCTGCTGGTGGAAAGCGGAATAAAAACGGATTTTGTGGAGTATGGCGGCGGGGATGAGGAGGATGCCGCCCTTATATTGCTCTCCGCTGCCCTCCTGCATGACATCGGAAATCAGATTTACAGGAAAAACCACCCGCTCCACAGCAGCTATCTCGCCCTGCCGATTTTAGATCGGCTTCTCCCGGAGATATATGAAGACGTGGAAAATAGAACGGAGGTGAGGGCCTTTATTCTCAACGCCATCTACGCCCATGATGCGGATGTGCCGGATTTAACCATGGAGTCGGCGCTGGTGGGCATAGGGGATGCCACTGACATGACGAAGGGAAGGGGAAGGATGGCCTTTGATCTGGGAAGCACAAGCATTCATGTTGTCTCAGCCCTCTCCATAGAGAGGGTCGTCATAGCCAAGGGGAAGAAAAAGCCCATAGAGATAATAATAGAGATGTCCAACTCCTCTGGCATCTTTCAGGTGGAGGAGACGCTCGGCAAAAAACTGATAGGGTGCCCCCTTGAGCCATATGTGGATGTCACAGCCATGGTGACGCCGGTGGAGGCGGAATATGACAAAAGAATAGTGAGGACCATAAGGCTGAGGGGAAGGAAATTCATGAACGAGTGAGAGGAAGATTTCACATACTATATATAACTCCAGGCGTTTATGGATGGTGAGGTAATGTCGAAAAGAATAATTTTATTCATCGGCTGCATTGCTCTCCTTATTTCTGTTTTTGCCTCTTCCACATGCGCCATCGATGCTGACAATGATGGGATGGAAGATGGATATGAACTCAGTCTGGCGGAAAAATATGCTCCCATCCTTTATTTTGAAAAGCATGAGCATTTATTTCCTGTAAAGGTGGAGTATCATATACTGAACTCCAACCTTAACATCACTACCGATGAAGGAGAAATGCTGATAGATGCCTCTCCCCTTCCACAGCAACTCGGGGCATACAATGATGTGAGCGAGAATTACTCCCTGGATAACAGAAAGGGAGGCATATATGACGACAGAATCATAAATGACTATGAGGAAAACATGGATTCCCTTGGCTATACAATATATGCCCATGTCTTCACGGATGGCAACAACACCATAATCCAGTACTGGATGTTCTACGCCTTCAATAAGGGGACACTCAACAATCACGAAGGCGACTGGGAGATGGTGCAAATCGTTATCTCCAATGATACGCCCGTAGATGCCATGTACAGCCAGCATATAAGCGGGCAGAGGGCTGCATGGGGTGAGGTGGAAAAGGAAGGGGAGCATATCAAGGTGTATGTGGCGAGGGGAAGCCATGCCAATTATTTCCGCTATTTTCAGGGATTGATGGGGCTGGCAAGAGATAGAGTGGGGAAAAATGGAAAGATTCTTGGGCCTGAAGATTACAATTTAGTCCTGCTGGGTGAGAGGGGTGAGGGAAATCATAACGCATCTCAAAACTGGATTGACTTTGCCGGCAGATGGGGGGAGTTCGGGAATGAAGAGAGCGGGATAAGGGGGGAGCGCGGGCCATACGGCCCAGCATACAGGCAAGAAGGAGAGAAGTGGTATGGGACGGCGTGGGGTTATTCCCTGCCATCCGTTCATAAAGGAATGCTTTTGTTTGAGTGGTTTGTCTATCATTTTGTTGCAATATATCTGCTAATCTTTCTTGCCTCGCTGTTATTTGTGGCAGTGGCAATATACAGGAGACACAGAAAATACGGGATAAGGAAGCCCTACTCGCCTCTCTTTTCCATTAACGGATTCAACATGAGGAGCATTTCTTCCCTGCTGGCGCTGGTTGCAATATTTCTGGCTCTCCTCTCCCTATTCTATCCCTGGTATGGTGTGTTTGCGAATGTTAATGGAGATAATGAGATGGAGAGGGTGAAGATAATATCCATCGATGGAATGCATGGCATTGAAGTGAACCTGCTGAAGGCGGAGAAAGGGGTTGTGCAGGTGGGTGCTCTTCCCATTCCCTTTTCTCTCATGATAGGCGCCTCCATTATCCTCTTTGTCATCGCCACCATAGGACTGGAGAGAAGAAAAACATGGAGGAAGTATATGGCGAGGGGAATAAAGTTCATGATCCCCGTTTTTCTCATAGTTCTTTCCCTCTTCATTCTTCAGATGGTTGCCGTAAGGATTGGGGAGGCAAAGGGCATAGAGAATGCCGGGGAATTGATGAAGGAGGTGAATTCCAAACCCTTTGGCGGCGCATCATCCTTCATGGTGGAGGATTATGGGGAGGTGAAGGTGGAGTGGGGGATGCAGACGGGCGCATATCTTCTTCTGGTGGCTGGTGTTGCGATGATACTCGCTGCCATCCTTTCCTATGGATGCGGGAGAGGGAATGAAGGAGAGGAAAAATGATTTTACAGGAGGTGCTGCGTTTTTCCAAAAAACATTAATCTTATATACTGTTCTCCATTAAATTTTAAGGGGTGGGATGTACTTAAAGGAGATTGCTCTCGAAAATTTCAAATCATTTGGTACCAAGGTTAGGATACCCTTTCTTCCCGGTTTTACAGCCATCACGGGGCCCAATGGCTCGGGCAAATCCAACATAATAGATGCCATTCTTTTTGTTCTCGGCGTGAGAAGTCCGAAGATGGTGAGGGCGGAGAGGCTGAGCGATTTAATATACAAGGGGGAGAAGAACGCCAACTACTGCAAGGTGTCCTTAGTTTTCGACAATACCTCCAGGGAAATTCCTGTGGACAGTGATGAAATAGTGCTTACAAGAAAGATAAAACTGGCACCTCTGAAGGAGAACCCCGATAACTATTACAGTTACTTCTACATAAACGGGAGGGCAGCATCCCTGAATGAATTCGTTACTTTGCTTTCCTCCGCCAACATCTCCTCCAGCAGCATAGTTCAGCAGGGGGACGTGACGGCGATAGTGGAGATGGGCAATGTGCAGCGGAGAAAAATCATAGATGAGATTGCCGGCATAGCAGAGTTCGATAAGGAGATAGAGAAGGCGAGGAAGGAGAGGGAGGAAGTTGAGAGGAACATGGAGCACATAGACATAATTCTGGGGGAGGTGAGAAGGCAGATAAGGCAACTCAAGAAGGAGAGGGACGAGGCGGTGAAGTATAAGCAACTGGTGGAAGCAATAGAGAGATACAGGGCCATGATGGCCTACAGGAAAAGAAGGGAAATAGAGAGGGAGATAAGCGAGGTGGAGAGGCAGATACAGCAGTACGAGAGAAACAGGGAGGAGCATGAGAAGGAGATACAGGAGTTGAAGGAGAAGTACAGGCAGAAGCAGATAAGGTTTCAGGAGATAGATGATAAACTCACAGAGATGGGGGGAGAGGAGCTGCTGGAGATAAAAAGCAAAATCGATTTCTTCAGGGAGGAATCCATAAAGGCAAAGGAGAAGATAAATTATTACCGCAAGGAGCTGGCGGAGAGAAGGGGGGAGGCGAAGGAACTGGAGGCGAATCTGAAGAAGGTGGAGAAGGAGGCGCAGCAGTACCGCCAAAAAATCGAGAGGATGGAGAAGGAAAGGGTGGCAAAGGAGAAACAGCTGAAAAAGGCGGAGGAAATTTTAAGGAAGAGGAGAGAGGAGATAGAGAAAACGGATGAGAAAAGCGTTGAGATAGGCAGGGAACTGGCGAAAATAAAGAAGGAGTATGAGAAGTTAATGAATGAGATTCATGAGGTGTCGCTTGAAAGGGACCGCCTACAGCAGCAGATGGAAATGGTGGAGGCGCAGCTCAACGAGGTGGAGCAGAGCAAAAACTCCTTTGAATTTGAATTGAAGGAAATAAAGTGGGAGATGGGGGAAATCGGAAAGGAGGAGAAGGAACTCAGGAAGAGGAAGGAGTATCTTGAGAAACAGATGTTCGAGAAGAAGAAGGAGGAGGCGGAGATATCCCAGCAACTCAGGGAACTGGAGAAGGAAATGATACGTCTTCAGAGGGAACTGTCCCAATTAAGGGCCAAGGAGGACGTTGCCTCCATATCCGCCGCCACCCGCGAGATTTTAAGGCTAAGGGATGAGGGCATAATAAGGGGAATACATGGAATGGTGGCCGAACTCGGCAAGGCGGATGAGGAGTATCAGAGGGCGCTGGAGGTGGCAGCGGGAAGGAGAATGGAGGCGGTGGTGGTGGACAGCGACGATGTGGCGGCGAAATGCATTTCTTACCTAAAGGAGCATGGGTATGGAAGGGTCACATTTCTTCCTCTCAACAAACTGATGGGCGGGAAGCCGAGGGGGAAGGCGCTGCTGGCAGTCAGGGACAAAAATGCCATAGGATTTGCCATAGACCTGATTCATTTTGACGAGAAATACAGGAATGCCTTCTGGTATGTTTTTGGCGACACCATAGTCGTCAATAATCTTGATGCCGCCCGCTCGCTCATGGGCGGAGTTCGCCTCGTTACCCTGGATGGCGAACTCATAGAGGCATCGGGTGCCATAACCGGAGGAAGCTTGCCCAAGAAGAGCATTTTTGGAGCAGGAGATGCCAGAAGGATATCGGAGATTGCGGAGGAGTTGAGAAACATAAGTGCCCAGCAGGAGATGCTGTCGCACCGCCTCATAGAGGTTAAGGATGAGATGGGAAAGGTGGAAGAGGAGTTGCGCTCTCTCCCTGCTCTGGATATGGAGAAGATGGAGAAACTGGAGATAAGAAGGAGGGAGATGGAGAACAAACTGGCGACCATATCCGGGGAGGTGGAGAAGTGGAGGAAGGAATATGAGGAGATAAAGGCATCCTTTGATGAGATGGAGAGCAAACTTGCCTCCCTGATGGAAAGGAAAAAGGCGCTGGAGGAGGAGAAGGAGAAGAAGGAGAGCGAACTTCTTAGGATAGCCAAGAAGGAGGCGCTGAAGGAGATTGAGGAGATAAAGGAGAGGATAGAAACCCTTGCCAGAGAGAAAATGGAGATGGAGGGGAACATAAAAACACTTAACAAGGAATATGAGATTGTTATGGCAAGAGGGGAGGAGATAAGGGCCAGGATAGATGAGATTCACGGTAAAATAGAGGAGATGGAGAGGAGTTTGAAGGAGGAGGAAAAGAACAGGGAGGAGGCGGAGAGGGAGCTGAAGACATACCAGGAAATGGAGAGAAAACTGCTTTCCAAGACAAAAGGACTTACGGAGGAGAGGGACGCCCTCTACAAAGAAATAGTGGAGCTGGAGAACAGGATAGACAGCCTTTCCGCAAAAATAGAGACGGCAATAGACATAATATCAAGGGCAAAGGCCCGTCTTCCTGCCTTAGAGAGTGCCCTGGCGGAGTATCTGGATGTGGAGCATGAATTTAAGGAGGAGGAACTTCTGCCCGTGGAGGAGATAAAGAGGAAGATAAAGGAGATGGAGGAGACCCTTCAGAAAATAGAGCCGGTGAACATGCGTGCCCTTGAAGAGTATGAGAGGCAGGAGGAGAGGAGGGCGAAGTTTGAGGAGGACATGGAGCATCTCAGGGAGCAGAAGAAAAATCTGATGAAACTGGAAAGGGAGATGGAGAAAAAGAAGAAGGAGACGTTCCTATTCGTTTTTGAAGAGATAAATCGCAATTTCGCGGAGATATACAGGGAGCTGGCTGACGGAGAGGGAGAGCTAACCCTCGACAATCCCGAAAATCCCTTTGACGGAGGCCTTTCCATAAAGGTGAGGCCAGCGGGTAAAAGAATGCTTCATCTCAACTCTCTTTCGGGAGGGGAGAAAAGCATTGCCTCCCTTGCCTTCATCTTTGCCCTCCAGGCGTATGAGCCCTCGCCCTTCTACGTGCTGGATGAGATAGACATGTTTCTTGATGAGAAGAATGCGGAGAGGGTGGCAAAAATCATTTCCCAGCGCTCATCATCTGCGCAGTTCATAGTCATATCCCTGAGAAGGATAACCTTAAAGCATGCTGACCATATCTATGGGGTCACCATAAATGACAATGTTTCCACCATCATAGGGAATATAAATCTGGTTGAGGCGGAAAAAATGGTTGAGATAAAATGAAGGAAGAAGTGATTAGAGAGAATGTGATAGCCCATATAATGGCCGGGAAGGAGATGCTCAGCAGAGAGGAGAATATACAGCGTTACATAGACATAATCCAGAGGAAGATATTCATAAAAAATCCCTTTGACAGGGCAATAGCGGTGATATTTGAACTTGTAATAGAGAGGGAGGTGGACCCGAGAGAGATAGATTTGATATCCTTTTCCAAACTCTATCTCAAAAAGGTGAAGAAGGAGGGCATAGATCTGTTCATAGCCGGCAAGATAATGCTCATGGCGTGGAAGATTCTCAGAATGCAGAGCGAAGAAATCATAAGGAACATGGAGATGAAGGAAGAGGAGGACAATGGCTATGATTACGAAATCCCCGACTGGTACGGCGATGATGACGTCTTCTACTACACCCAGAAGGTTCTCAGCAATGAGATTCCTCTGGAAAGGAAGGTGAGAAGGGTTCCCAAAAGGAAGGTAACTCTTATAGAACTCATAAACGCCTTTGAGGAGGCGAAGGAGAGCATACAGAGGAGAGAGAAGAGGAGAAGGATAAGGAGCAAGGAGTGGGATAATGTAAAGATGACGGATACATCCCACAAGGAGGACATAGAGAAGGATATGAAGGTGGTGATGGAAAAACTGAGCAAACTCAACGGCAGAGCCATTCCTCTCCGCCAGTTATATGGCAACAAGGATGAGATGCTCTCCATCTTTCTTCCATTGCTTTTCCTCGCCAAGGAGGGAAGGATATTCATCTGGCAGGAGGATTTTCCCTATGGGGAGATATACATAAAACTCAACCATGGAAGCTAAGAGAATTATAGAGGCCATACTGTTTGCTGCATCCCGCCCCGTTGCCGTAGAGGAGATTGTAAAGGCGGGGGTTAGGAAAAGGGATGTGGCAAAGGCGATGGATGAGTTGAAGAAGGAGTATGCCAATTCCGCCATAGAAATTGCGGAGGTGGGGGGCAAATATGTCATGCAACTCAGGACGGAATATGCCGACTATGCCAGAAAATTTGCTCCCATGGAGTTATCCAGAGGAATGTTAAAAACGCTTGCCCTTATTGCATATCATCAGCCTATAAAGCAGTCGGAACTGAAGAACATGATAGGAAGCCAGGTCTATGAGCATGTTAAGGAGCTCAAAAGCAGGGGATTTGTCAAAACCAGAAAGGAGGGGAGAACGAAGATAGTGGAGACCACCTCCTACTTCCATGAATATTTTGGATTTGATAAGAGCAACAGGGAGAAACTTAAAAAAATGCTATATGGAAAAATAGCAGAGGAGCAGAAGAAGGGATGAGAGGCGTGCTTATCCGAAGAGCGCGCCGAGACCTGCGGCTATCTCTTCCTCGTCCACCTGTTCTTCTTCCTCTTCCTTCTTTTCTTCCTTTGCCTCTTCCTTGGCCTCGCCTGCTTCTGCTGCCGCTGGTGCTGCCGCTGGTGCCGCAACCGGCATGGTGGCTGCTTTGGAGATGACCTCCTCGATGTCCACTCCTTCCAGGGATGCGGTGAGTGCCTTTATCTTTGCCTCGTCCACTTCCACGCCTGCTGCCTCCAGCACCTTCTTCAGATTCTCCTCATTGATTTCCTTCCCTGCTGCATGCAGTAACATTGCGCCATACACATATTCCATTTTTTCAACCTCCTATTTTTTCATCCAATATTTTAGCATGTAAATATGCCTTCCTTATAAACTCTTCTATTGTATCCTTCGTATATATATTGCTCTCCACCGCCAGAGTGCGTGCGTTTCTGTAGGCCTTTGTTATAAGCGCCTCTATGGTTCCTTTAGTCGGATAGCCGATTTCAACGGCAAGTGTTAAGGCCCTGCCGGCCGCATTCTGCATATCCTCCAGTATCCTGTTTACATCCACTGCCAGCACATCCGGCGTGAAAATGATGCCATCTTCAAATAGGGCATAAACATGCAAACCAATCTCTATGGGTTTTATCTCCAGGCGGGTGAGCATCTTCGCCACATCCGGCGGAATCTTCTCCCCCTTTTTGACAAGCACAACATCCTTCTTTATGACAACTTTGCCTCCCTCAATGGCTGCAGGTATGCCAGCCTTCTGGAGATCGCCGACAATGGGTCCTGGTTTGAAGGGTGTGTCTCCCTTCTTGATTACTATGTCCTCCGTCGCTATCTCCCCACCCTTGGCGGGCGCCTTTGTTTTCAGCCCATCCAGCATCCGGTAGAGTTTGAAGGGATTCATGTCGGCGGCAATTATGCCCACCTCTCCCTCTATGTAATCCTTGAGGCCGCTTTTTCCATTCTCAAGAGCCCTCTCTATGAGAGAGTTTTTGGAGACACGGAGCACGGCTTTGTTTCTAAGAAGAGCCCTCATCTCCTGCATCTGGGGAGCGGGGATACCCCTTATTCCAACTATCCCCACCACGGGATGTGACTCCATTATCTGTTTTAACTCCTCAACCTCACCTATCTTCCACTGAGCAGGCATCAAATCACCCTAACTGCTGAACCCATGGTCGTTTTGATATAGGCGGAGCGGATATTCATCCTTCCCCTCTCCAGTTTGCTCTCCACCCTGTGCAGAACATTCTCCACATTCTCCGCAATGTCCTCGGGAGGCATGTCCTCCCTGCCAACAAGGCAGTGAAAGGTGGGCCTGTCCTTGCTCCTCACCCTGACGCTCTTCCTCAGTTTCTCCACTATGGGCGCTATATCGGCATCAGGAGGAATGGGCTTGGGCATCTTGCCGCGGGGAGCGAAAACCCTACCAAGGCTTCTACCTATGGTGGGCATGAGAGGTGCTTCAGCCAGGAAGAAGTCGCATGACTCCGCCACCTGCTTCGCCTTTTTCTTATCCTCCGCCAGTTCCTTTATCTCCTCGGGCGTTATAACCACGTCCGCCACGTCCTTTGCCTTGAATGCAAGTTCTCCGCTGGCGAATACGCCTATCTTCGCCGGCCTGCCCCTTCCCTTTGGCAGTTCTATTTCTTCATCTATTCTGTTCTGGGGCTTCTGGAGATCCACATCTTTCAGATTTATAACTAACTCGACGGACTGGACGAACTTCCTCTTTTTATTGTTCTCCTCATCCAGTGCTTTTTTCACCGTTTCCACTATTTCTTCAGATGTCATTGCTAAAAGGCAATAGCAATGCATTATATAAAGGTTATTTTCAAATTTCAGACACGAAAAGCATCATTTCTCGCTCGCCACCCTCACCCTCGTTTTTATCCCTCCCCTCACGTTGAAATCCCCCACAACCTCCAGGAAGCGGGGGGCAAGCAGGTTCTTCAAATCGTTGTATATGGTGTTTGTCGCCTCCTCATGCGTCATGTATTTGTCCCGGAAGGAGTTGAGATAATGCTTCAGGGAGCGCAATTCCACTATATGACGGGCGGGCACATATCTTATTCTTATGGTGGCAAAATCTGGATAGCCGGAGCGGGGACAGAGGCATGTAAATTCCGGAAATGTAAGCTCTATTTCATAATCCCTCTCGGGTGAGGGGTTCTCCCATGCCTCCAGTTTTGCCTCCTTTATGGCCTTCTCCCCGTATTTCATTATAGGATTTCCTCCATCTCCAGTCTGTCCTCTCCCCTGAGATATATGACCGGCAGGTTCATCTCCTTCGCCCTCTTCTTCAGCTCCTTGTCGTTGGTAAGGATTGCCGCATCCATTCTGAGCGCCGTCTCAAGCACCCCGTCATCTCCCTGACTCTCCGTCCTCACCAGGCGGAAGCCCCTCTTTCTCACAATGCTCAGACCCAGTTTGGCCGCTCTCCCCACGCTGCCGTCCTTCTGGGCGAGATTCTCCATCTCCTCCACCACCGTTACGGGCACTATTATGCGGCATATCCCCAGCAATCTGCTCAGTTCCTTTTCCAGGTTTATGCCACACTGATATGGCAGCATGAGGGCATTTGTATCCAGAACAACTGCCTTCATTTTATCTCTCCATAACCTATAAGGCGCCATCTTCCCATGATGTTTCGGGAGATGGCCACTCTCTGCCCCTCCTCGGCGCAAACGGGTATCTTCAAATCCACTTCAAGATAATCCTTCTTCCTGACTTTTACCATGCCAACCGTGGTGGCTGTGCCCACATTAAGCATGAGGGGCTCGTTGATTTTTATCTCATCCATCCTCTTCTTTTCCTTCTCCCCTATAACCCTGTCAAGCAGGAAAACATCCATCTGGAGTTGAGAGAACACGGGCGGAAGCTGCCCTTCCTTTCCCACCACCTTGCCCGCCATGGCATCCGCCTTTGTGAGGGATGGGTCAAGATAGGTTCCCACGCCTATGAGCCCTCCCGGGCCCGCTTCCTCCACCATTTCTCCTCCTGTTATGAGAGACGACACCTCAGTCACCACCGGCTCGTAAACAACCTTGCCGTGCTCCTCTATCCTTCTCCCGGGCCTTATCTCTATGGTATCGCCCACCCTCAGCACTCCCTGCTTCAGGGAGCCGCCTATTACTCCCCCTCTCAATTGCGAGGGAGGGGTGCCGGGTTTGTTCACATCAAAGCTCCTGGCGGTATACATTAGGGGTGGCTTACTCTTATCTCTTTCTGGCGTTGGAATGTATTCCTCTATGGCCTTTATGAGCACGTCCATATTCACCTCATGGTGGGCGGAGACGGGTATTATGGGCGAATTCTCCGCACATGTCCCCTCCACGAACTTGAGAATCTCCTCATAATTTTTCCTCGCCTCCTCCTTTGTAACGAGGTCAATCTTATTCTGCACAATCACAATGTTCTTCGCCCCCACTATGTCCAGAGCCATTAAATGCTCCTCCGTCTGGGGCTGCGGGCAGGTTTCGTTGACTGCTATGAGCAGCAGCGCGCCGTCCATGATGGCCGCTCCGGATATAACCACGGCCATCAACGTCTCATGCCCGGGGGCGTCCACGAAGGAAACTTTTCTGAGTTTCTCTGTAGGACTGCCGCAGTGGGGGCAGACGGGCTTGGTGGAGTAGCATCGCGGCTCGGGGCATTCGGGGCATTTGTAGAAGACAGCATCGGCATAACCCAGTTTTATGGAAATGCCCCTCTTCAGTTCCTCAGAATGCTCGTCCGTCCACTTGCCGGTGAGCGCCTGGGTGAGGGTGGTCTTGCCGTGGTCGACATGCCCCACCATCCCTATATTCACTTCAGGCTGACTCATTTCTTCTCTTCCTCAATCTTACCTGCCGCCTTCAACAATTCCTCTATGGGCTTTGCGCCCTTTTTAACAACCTTCATATTTATTTGAGAAATATTCAAACTTATGGTATTGCCACAGACAGTAATTCGCTTTCTTACTCCCTTATCCTTTGGTTTGAAACCCGTACTCCTGGCGGTGAGAATTCTCTTTCTCCCTATGCCCGGTATCTCCTTCCTCATGACAAAGCCGTCCCTGTCAACGCCTCCTGTAATCTGGAGGGTATAGCCGGGAAGGGAGACAAATATGCCGTCCACCTCGTCCCCTATCTTCTTTCCCACCAGCGAGTTTGCATGATGCCCATCCACCACTATCTGCCAGCTTTTTGGTCCATCGCTTATTACCACCTTAAACTCCGCCATGTTAATCACTCCAGCAATAGGAACTGCTTTTAATATTTTTGGTTGTTTATCAGGTAGGCATCACATGCGGGAAAAATGTTATTTATGGAATCTCAAATAACCTATCATGAAAAGATTTGTGGCCCTTGCCATCGTGATGGTGCTTTTATCCGTTCCCATAAAAGGAGTGGAAGGAGATGCGCAGTCCCTTTTCTTTCATTATGCCTTTGAAAGGCCATCGCTCCTTAATACCGAAAATGGCACCATTGTGGAAATGGAGGGAATGAAATACACGGGCGATGGAGGAAAGCCCATACTGCCTGTAAAGCCCCTCTACATTCTTCTGCCCCGGGGGAAGAATGTTAAAAGCATAGAGGTGAAGTGTGATGGCAGGGTAAAGATGGGGAATGGGTATGAAGTGATGAGGGCTGCATACCCTGTAATCATAGGAAGCAAAGCAATAAAAGGAAAGGCAGACATTCCTGCCATATATCCGGAAAAGAATTTTGAGGTTGTAGGAACCTACTGGAAAAGGGGTTTCGCCATACTGGTGATGAACCTCTACCCCGTCCATTATGTGAAGGACACGGGAGAAATCTACTATTACAGGGAGATGGATGTGAAAATAAATCTGGAGGATGGCAGGGAAAGCAAACTCTACAGAGGGTTGCCAGAAGATTTTGAGGAGGTGGCAACCTTAGTGGAGAATGAGGAGGCAATTAGCACATATCCTCTCTCCTTTCCGGAGAGCGAGGAGTCATATCCCTACGTCATCATAACCTCTAAATCTCTTTCATCATCCTTTGGCCAGAACACCTTTGCCGACTTTGCTGAATTTAAAAGCTTTTATGGGATGGAGGCAAAGATTGTGACGGTGGAGGAGATAGTAAGCGATAGCAGATATTGGAACTCCACCTCATTATTCAACGACACGGCAGCCAAGATAAGAAACTTTATAAGATACGCATACCTCAACTGGGGCACCGACTACGTTCTCCTTGCGGGGGATGCGGATATAGTGCCACCCCGCACATTATGGGCGGAGGGGGAATTTCACCAGGGCTATTATATTCCGTCTGATGTCTATTATTCATGCCTCGATGGGAGTTATAATTCCGATAAAGACATGAGATGGGGGGAGCCAGATGATGGCGAAAACGGCGACGTGGATTTAATGGCGGAGGTATATGTCGGAAGGGCAAGCGTTGACACCGCAGATGAGATGAGAAATTTTGTGAGCAAGACGACATGGTATGAGGAGAACTACGATGATTATGTGGAGCATGTTTTGCTGGTTGGGGAGGACATGGGATGGGGAGGCGATGCCAAATGGGGAGGAAACCATCTCGACCAGCTCATAGATGGATGCGATGACGGCGGTTATCACACAGATGGCATTCCCTCCAGCAGGTTCAACATAACAAAGCTCTACGACAGAGACAGGAATGGCTACTGGAGCAAGGAGGATTTAATAAATATTCTCAATCAAAACATGCATATCGTATGTCATGCAGGCCATTCCAATTACGTTTACAACATGCGCATGGTGACTGATGACATCTATTCGATAAAGAACGACAAGCCCTTCTTCGCCTACTCCGACGGATGCATGGCTGGCGGCTTCGACGAGGAGGACTGCATAGCAGAGTACTTTACCATAAAAACGGGCAATGCGGCATTTGCGGGCATATGGAACACCCGCTATGGATGGGGGGCGGGGCAGGACCCGCCGTATGATATAATTGACTATGGTTCGCAGCGTTTCAGCAGAGAGTTCTGGGACGCCATTTTTGGAGAGGGCATAAAGGAGCTGGGAAGAGCAAATGCTGACTCCAAGGAGGACAATATATGGAGAATAAATGAGCTTGTGATGAGATTCTGCTTCTATGAATTAACGCTCTTTGGCGATCCCGCAGCAGTGCTGAAGGACGTGGATTTTAACTCGCCTTCCAAGCCAAGCACGCCATCGGGAGAGGTGAGTGGAAAAATAAGGCAAACATATTCGTATGAAAGCATTGCCTCCGATGATGATGGGGACATGCTGTATTACCTCTGGGATTTCGGAGATGGGAGTGAAAAATGGATTGGGCCATACGCGGAGGGGCAAAAGGTTACGGTGCAGCATTCATGGAGCAAAAAGGGCAACTACGAGGTGAAGGTGAAGGCACGGGACATTTACGGAAGGGAGAGTGAGTGGAGCGACCCGCTGCCGGTTAAAATGCCCTTACACCTTTCATTCCCCTGGCTGCTGGAAATGCTGGAGAAACTTCATGTGCCATTCTGGAGAATCATTGCCTTCCTTATGCAATCATAAAATGAGAGGGAAATTAATAAATAAGTTTGCTATTTATTATCATGCAGAAAAAACTGGCGGTTATGATTGTGGCAATGCTGATGCTTCTCCCGATAGCCAGTGTGAATGATATCAGGATAAAGAAAGGCGATGTTGTTCATGATGCGGAAGAAAGCCATTCTTCCATCCTCAGAAATGCGAGATGGTCATCCTGGCATGACTACATGCAGGGGGGCTTTTTCATACATACCGTCTACAATGGAATAGAGAAGGACACGCCCGTGCTGCAGTCCATATTTTCCGGCATAGATGTGGACAACAATCCTGATACGGGTGTGAATGGAAATGATATCAAGGTAAGCATAATCCCGCTGCCATTGCTTCAGTCCACAGATGTTGGCATGGTGCTCTCCATATCTCTGGCGTTAAAGGTGATACGCCTCGGGGATGAAATAAAGAACGGCGAGTTTGAGATATCCTTCGGCGGGGTGATAATGGGAGAGCACAATTTCAGGATTGGATATTACTCGGCTGAGAACGAGGAGATTCCGAAGGAAGTCAGGGAAGTCGTTACAGTGGTGCCATATCTATTCTACGACCACGACCCGGAATTCTACATAAACATGGAGCCTGTTTTTGAGGGTGGGGTGGAGAACGTATCTGCCATACTGGAGTACTCCAATGCCGCCGTGGGAGAACACAGGGTTATGATAGATTACTTCCCCGCCCAGAATACGATGATTAAGGTTACTCCCCACATAGAGTTGAGCAGATTCGGCATATCCATAGAAAGGAATGCCCCGCAGGAAGAGACCCTGAGGTTGAGATATGAGATGAACGGCAATGCCTTCGTCAATCTCACCATAGAGGACATTCCGGAGAGGATGGCCTTCACCGTTGGCTTCTCGGAGAACTACTTTGAGTATGATGCCGATGACGAGTTCAATGTGACAATGATAATAGGGAGCAATATGGGGTTCATCACAAGAATTGAGTATCTGCCCCGTCACCTTGCGGTGAGCTTTAACCAGAATGGCTATCTGGATATAAATGTGGATGAGAGAAAGACAAAGTTCATAGTTGCCAATGCCCTGGTTGATCCAACGCTGTCATTTTCAGTAACAAATCTGAGCGGTGAGTGCATAGTGAGATGGAGCATGGAAAGCATTGGCTATCTTACTATAGATGGATTTGCAGGGGTGAAGGCGGAGATTAAGGCGGAGATGGAGAACGCTTATTTTGACTACTATGCGGAGATAAAGGCGGAGCATTTTGAACTGAACTGGAGCATGAGCATACCCGGTTACATATCCATGGATACCAACTGGGAGTGGCTGGCATCATATCACTTCAACTATACCTACCAGGACACCTTTGGGGTGGTGATAGAGTCCAGCATGATGAGGGCAAGAGATTATACGGTGGGATGGCAGTCATCCTTCCCCTTCTTCAGCATCGACGGCGATATTGAATTCATGGGCGACTTCGTCTTCAAAATAATGCTCGACGGCACCTGGTACAACGTGATAAGTTAGAGAATCACCCCTCTTTCCTCATATTTTTAGGCGATATCTTCCTCTGCCGATAAATTCCAGTATTCCTCTGTCTCTGAGAATCTGGAGCTGCTGTCTTATCTTTGGCCTTATGTGTTTGTTTTGTGGATGCATCTTTCCCAGCCAATCTTCAAATTCATACATCTCTTGGAGAGTGAATTCCCTCTTATCCAGTTTTCTTATGCAAGAGATAATATCAGTAAGCCATCCCTTGGAGGAAACAGGAATTTCATTGAAAAAGGAGAATCTTTTCCATGCTTCTCTTACATCCCTTTCCGGAATTATTCTGCCTTCTTTTATCATGTATATTCTCGCATCCTGTGGTAATCTTTCCAGCAAAATATTGGAGCCAATCCATCCTGCTCTTCTTGCATTGCTGCTAAGCGGCTTTCTTTTCTCTATTATTTCCTCCGACATGAAATATCTGGGAATCACCATTACATCATAGACCTTCATATCTTTGCGTTCATAATGCATGAAAACATAGTTGGGGGCAGTTCCTTTCTTTATCGCCTCAATTTTGGGATAATAGGCGGAGTTCATGACTTTAGTTCCAAATTTATGCCCCATACTCTTCATCTGATACTTTTCATCACATCTTGGGCATACGAAATCAATCACCTTTTTACTCGGTGGAGCTGCCTCAAGAATTTCTGAAGGGCAGGCGGGACAATACATATTTTCCTCGAACCATTTCTCAGTTATCACTCTCACCCTCTGAGAAGGACTTTTATATCCTGCGGCAATCTCAGCATTCAGGAATAGTTCCACGAAAGGATAATTGCAAGGAGGTTTTGATTTTTTCTATAAAAAGTTGGTTATGGTTTATTTACAAAATCCCGTAACTAAATACTAAACAGGTATCTATATTATCTCAATATGAGTCCTCCAAAAGAGAAAGTTGCTTATATGGTCGAAATAAAGCATATAAAAATATGCAAGCCAATTGTTATAGAAACGGGTGAAGGATATTTTATGAGAGGAACGAGGGCAGATATAGGTTCATTCAGTGTGGTAATAATAGAGCAGATGCATCCCAACTATAGATATTTTGCAGATTATATGGTTTGGATAAACTCATTTCACATGGAGGAATGGAAGAGCATTCCAGTAATCAGATGTTCCCATGGCATAACTCTCGAAAAATTTTTGGAGATGTATCCTGCATTCAAACCTCTTTTTAAAGAAAGAAGTGCAATTGATTCCATTCTTCATTAAAAGTGAATATTTTCATTCATCCATCAAAATCGAAAATAAATATATATCATACCATATTTACAACAATGCATCCTGATTTGGAGAAGACGCTGCAACTTAAATTCTTCAAGGAAAATGGATTTGTGAGAAAGAAATGCGAGAAGTGCGGCGCGTATTTCTGGACTCAGGATGAGGGTCAACGGTTATGTGGAGATGCTCCATGCGTCGATTACAGTTTCATAGGAAATCCGGTGGGCAAAAAAATGGATTTGCACGATGCACGGGAGGCATTCCTTTCCTTTTTTGAGAAGCACGGCCATACTCGCCTCAAAAGATATCCTGTGGTGGCGAGATGGAGGGATGATATATATCTAACCATCGCCTCCATCGCGGATTTCCAGCCCCATGTTACATCCGGCGAGGTTCCTCCGCCAGCGAATCCCCTCGCCATTTCCCAGCCGAGTATCCGCCTGAATGATTTGGATGAAGTCGGGAAAAGCGGAAGGCACCTCACCCTCTTTGAGATGATGGGGCATCATGCCTTCAACAACCACAGCAAAATTTACTGGACTGAGGAAACCGCTGCATATTGCCATGATTTCTTTACCGGCATAGGCATAGATGGCATATCCTACAAGGAGTCGGAGTGGGCAGGTGGAGGCAATGCAGGCGCATGTTTGGAAGTGTTAAGCCATGGCCTGGAAGTTGCAACCCTTGTCTTCATGAATCTGGAGGAAGATGCGAAGGGCAACTATGAGGTGAAGGGAGTTCGCTATAAAGAGATGCCCATGAAAATTGTGGACACAGGCTATGGACTCGAGCGCATAGTATGGATAACCCATGGCAGCAATACGGTCTATGATGCCATCTTTCCCTATACCATTGATATGATAAGGGAAAATGCAAGGGAAGATATGCACGCCATCTACGCCATCGCTGACCATGCTCGATGCCTCGCCTTCATGCTGGGGGATGGTATCGTTCCTTCAAATTCCGGAGCAGGTTATTTGGCAAGGTTGATTATAAGGAGGGCCCTTCGCTTCATGAAGAAGATAGGGTATAAAGAGGGACTGTTCCCCATAGTCAATGCCCACATAGAGCATCTCTCTCCCGACTTTCCGGAGTTGAAGGATGAGAAAGCAAGGATAGAGGAGATTCTCGAGATAGAGGAGGAGAAGTTCCAGAATGTGCTCAGGAAGGGAAGGGCTATGGTGATGAGGGCCCTGGAAAAGAGCGGAAGACTGGATGTGGAGAAACTTGTGGAACTGTATGATTCCCATGGAATTCATCCTGAGGTGGTGAGGGAAATTGCGGAGGTGAATATACCGGAAAACTTTGAATCCATGGTGGCGGAGCGCCATCTCAGGGCGGAGAAAAAGGAGAAGGAGGAGAAAAAAGCATATGGGTACAAAACCGAGCCGCTGTATTATGAAGATGAATACGCCACGGAATTTGAGGCAGACATCATCCATGTAGGGAAGGGCATGGTTATCCTTAACCGCACTCTTTTTTATCCAGAGGGAGGGGGGCAGAGAAGTGATACCGGCTACCTGATGCAGAATGGTAAGAAGGTCAGGGTAACAAAGGCGGAGAAGGTGGGGGAAGCCATAGTTCATTACATAGAAGGCGAGCTGAAGAAGGGAAAGGTTAAAGGCAATATCGACTGGGAACGCCGCTATTCCATGATGCGCCATCATACAGCGACGCATATCATAAATGCCGCCGCCAGAAGCATTCTCGGCAGCCACATATGGCAGGCGGGAAGCGAGTTGGACGAGAAGGAAGCAAGGCTGGATGTTACACATTACAAAAGAATCAGCGAGGAGGAGGCGAGGGAGATAGAGAGGGTGGCCAACGAGATGGTGAGAAGGGCGGTGGAGGTGAAGAAGAGTTTCATGCCGAGAGACGAGGCGGAGAGAGAGTTTGGCATGCGCCTCTATCAGGGAGGCCCACCCAAGGGAGGAATCATAAGGGTTGTCAACATTCCGGGCATAGATGCTGAGGCATGTGGAGGCACACATGTGAATAACACGGCTGAGATAGGATTCATAAAGATAACAGGCACGGAGCGTCTCCAGGACGGAGTGGAGAGATTGCGATTTTGCGCCGCAGACAGGGCGCTGGAGTACATGCAGAGGCAGGAAAAGCTGCTGAGGGAGGTTGCATCCATCCTTTCAACGCAGCCGGAGAACGTGGCAAGGGCGGCAGAAAAGTTGCTGAAGGAGTGGAAGGCGGCGAGGAAGGAGGTGGAGAATCTTCAGAAGAATATGGGTAAAGGGGCGGCGATGGAATATGAAGGGGTGAGGATAATCATGCAGGATAATCTCGTTCCATCAGCCATAAAGGAACTGACAAAGGAAAAGGCAATCGTTATCTCTGGAAACATTAAAGGCGAGAGGGCCATGCTCACCATCGCATCCTCTCCAGATGTGGACATCGATTGTGCCAGCATGGCAAAGGAGATAGGGGCAAAGATGGGCGGCGGAGGGGGAGGCAGAAAAACCATAGGGCAAGCAGGGCTGAAAGCAGGCAAACTGGAAGAGGCAAAGAAGGTGGCGATGGAGATGGTGAAGGAGGCACTGAAGAGATAGGGTTACCTCATTCTTCCCTTTCCCATCTCAGGAGCACGGTATTCTCTTTTCTATGAACAAGATAAATGGTGACGGGGTTACCCCTGGGAATTCCGTTTGCCTCAATTAAGTCTCCGGTGTCCAGCAAGGAGTTATTATTCGCATCAATGAACTTAATGGATATGTTGTTCAAAACCACGCTGGATAGATTCTCCGGTATATTTGCCGATTTATGGGATGAATGATTGACATCTGTTTCTATTCTTAATTCATCGTAGGGGATGCCAGCTGGCGGGAGAGTGGGTCCTATTTCAATGGATATATTCATAAAATCATTCTTCTCCTCCTGTTTTATCTTCTCTGCCACCAATGCTATTTTGTCCGTAATCTCAATTGGCCCATGATACCAGTTGAGGAATATTTTTAGAAGAATGGTTTGATTAATCTGGGGAGCATCCAGGGTTATGAAATAACTTTCCATGATGGTGTCATTGGCCGTTGGAGGTATTTTTACTCTCAGAATATCTCCACTATCAAGAAGGGCATTTCTGTTAGCATCCACAATTTCAATGAGATTCTTATCCGAAACTCCATCATGGAAACTATCAACCAAAGGAAGATGAGAGTACTCTAAGCCCGAGATGGCGACGTAAATGGTGGCGAGGGATGTCATTATCTTTTCAAAGGCCTCTGGGAATGTTATGCCATCGTTATAACTCTTATTCATCTCAAATTTTCTGATGGAAATGTTCACAGAATTTATATCGAAAACTCTTTTACTCCCAAAGGCAATTTCATAGGATATGGAATCAGCATCCCTTTCTTTCCCAACAAGAAAGAGGTTGTAATGGCTGTTGATGCTGTATTCCAGCACATTCTGTATGGAAAGCAGGAGCACAACATGCAGGGGAATCTCCTTGAACCAGTAAAGTTCAATGCCATCGAAGGATATCTTCTGGAAATGGAGCGTGATATTGAAGTCATCCCCTACATGGTATTCTCTGTCAATCTTCCCCATCATATCAAAAATAATATTTCCGGCATTCATGCCACCCCATTTATATATGTCCGGGCTCCACATCCCCTTGCTTTTCAGAACATCCGTGAATGAAGGCAGTTGGAGGAGAGGAATTTTCCCATAGGATGTGTTGATATAGGTGACATTGGAGATTCTTCCCTCTACCTCTATGCAGTCTCCGGACTCCAGTAGGGTTGGATTCCTCTCCCTCTCGGTAAAACTCGCTATGGAGGAAATCAAAAAACCCGCCACAAGAAGCAGGCACATCGCCTGTTTGTTCATATCCCTTTAAATGTGCATCATTTTTATTTTTAGTCATTTTTTCAGATTTCTGCGACATCAAACAAAAAGTTTTATGAATGCATTGGCATATATTGGCTGAAGTGGGCCGGTAGATCAGCTGGAAGATCGCCACCTTGGCATGGTGGAGGTCTCGGGTTCAAATCCCGACCGGTCCACTATTTTTATGCATCTTATCACTTATATTGGATCGTTTTTTGGTTTTTTGATTTCAATTTTTTAATTAAAATACCAATAAAGTAACTTACGGTTACACTAATACCTATCCAAAACAAACTTACATCCCAATTATAGCCCAATCTTTTTATGAAAGGTAATTCAACATAATACTCAATGGCCTCACTTCTTTCTCCTGGTGCAAGGGCTCCATTAGTGAGCAATCTCATACTTTTTATTTTCTGGAATATCCCTTTATTTTCTATTAATATAGATCTTGGAAAAATAATAGAAATGTTTATTCCATCGATAACATAGTTATTTAGAGAATAGTCTATGCCCAAAGAATTTTTGTTTAAATTTCTTTTCTCGGCATATACAGATTCAATTACTCCTTTTTCGGCTACATATTCAAAATTTAAATACATAACACTGTCAAGTATTGGATAATGAGTTTGTGGCTCTCCGTAATAACCTAATTGAATAGCAAAAGAGTTATTTCCAGTTAGGAGGTATTGAGTTGGGATGGTTTTATTGCCGTTAGTAACGTTAGTTGTTTCATATCTTAGGGATATATTTTTTTTATTTCTTTTATCTTTTTGGATTGTAATATGCAATTTCTTACTTTAATTATGTTGTTTTTAATTTTTAAACTGCCGACTTTTATAGGAGCCGAAGAATAATTATTCACGATTATGCCAGAAATGTTAGTTGTCTCGTTTATTCGGTAAAATTTTTCAAAATATAATTTTACTTGAGTTTTGACCAGTATATCTCCATTCTTATTTACATTAATTTCTTGCTTATAGTATTCCAATACCATATTGTTCTCGGTTTTTACATCGGAATTATTTTGATCAACTAACTCCACAGAGAGTACAGGAAATGTGATGGGGAAATGAATGGTAAAAGGAAGTATACATCGCTCTCCATTTTCATATTCTACTTCTATGTGGCCATGGGAAGAAATATCAGCAATAGAAGAGTCTTGGGAAACAGTTATAATTATAGCAATCATAATTATTGTAAGTATTTTTTGCTTCATTAGTAACATAAATAAGTGAAATATATAAAAATTTTAGAACATATTCGCATTATAACTTATACATCAAAAGAAATAAAAAACACCATCCCTTCTAAACTGAAAATGATAGTAATTCATTATGGGGAAATAGGGGTAAAGGGCAGGAACAGGGTTATGTTTGAGAATGCGTTGGTTAGAAACATAAGGAAGGCCCTTGGAGATGTTGTCGTAAGAAAGGAGCACGGAAGAATAATTGTTGAGGGGGATGTTGAGGAGAAAGAGGAAAAGGAGGCAATAACGGAGAGATTGCAGAAAATACCGGGCATAGAAAATTTTTCCTTTGCTGTCGAAACGGGGCTTGACATTGAGGAGATAAAGAGGGCTGCCATCATGGTGGCGAAGCAGGAAAAATTCAAAACCTTCAAGGTGGCAACCAAAAGAGCCAACAAAAACTTTCCCCTCTCTTCCATGAAGGTGAATGAGGAGGTGGGAAGGGAAATAAAGGAGGGAATGGGGAAGGATGTGGATTTGAGCAATCCCGATTTAACCATATTCATTGAAATAGGTGGGGAGAACGCATATATATCCACAAAAAAGATCCCCGGCATCGGGGGATTGCCCGTAGGCAGTCAGGGCAATGTGGTTGCGCTGCTTTCAGGGGGCATAGATTCGCCCGTTGCCTCCTATTTCATGATGAAGAGGGGCTGCAGGGTTATATTTCTCCATTTTTACAATGAAAACCTCGTTTCCTCTCCTGCCAAGGTGGAGGAGATTGTTAAAAAACTCACAGAATATCAGCTGGAGGCGAAGGCATATTTCGTTCCCTTTGGAGAGCTACAATATGCTGTCATTTCTTCCGTGCCATCCCGATACAGAATGATTGTTTATCGCCGTGTTATGGCGAGGGTGGCAAATGAAATAGCGACGAAGGAAAAGGCACATGCAATAATCACAGGGGACAGCATGGGTCAGGTGGCATCCCAGACCATTGAAAATCTGAGATGTATATACGATGCCTCCTTCCTGCCAGTGTTACCCCCCCTTATAGGCATGGACAAGAGGGAGATTGTGGAGATGGCAAAGAAAATAGGCACATACGATATCTCCATAAGGACATATGACGATTGCTGCTCCTTCATGGTGGCGAAGCATCCCGCTACCAGGGCGAATGTGGATAAAATCAGGGAGATGGAGGACAATGTGGATTATGACATCGCCAGGATGCTGGAGGGGGCAGTGGTAAGGAAATTCTCCATCAGATGAAGCAGAAGAACGGGACGACGAAGAGAAGGAGGAAGAGAAT
This sequence comes from Thermoplasmata archaeon, assembly GCA_021162065.1. GTDB lineage: Archaea > Thermoplasmatota > E2 > UBA202 > JdFR-43 > JAGGZK01. Next base: position 16,214 of record JAGGZK010000044.1, on the reverse strand, counting down.
GGTGATGGCATACCATATCTTCCCCATTCTGTATTTCTCGGGCAGATATTTTCTCCCCAGATATACGGTTCCTATGCCATATATGACGACGCCCACTACTCCTATGAACAGCAGGGTTATGCTGAGCATTAGTATTATGGACAGGCCGTAATAGCCAAGGATGGCAAGAGGGATGCCGGTGGCGAGCATGTAAATCATCATGTAGAACATAAATTTCCTGTATTCCACCCTCTCTATTCTCCTGCTCAAATCCTTGCCGGTTTCGTAGACCATTCTTGAAACCGCCTCAAAGCCGCCATATACGGTGCCAAATAATGCAAAAAACACGCTCAACTGATACAGGGGCCTGAGCCATTCCGCTATGCTGGAGAAAATCACCGCCTGCTCCCTCAGCAAATTTATATCGGAGGGTATATTATGTCCAAGAAGTTTTGCTCCTGCTATCATGTAGGCGGAGGAGACGATAGCCACTATTATGAATGAGAGCATCAAGTCCAGCAGGAGGGGTTTGAGAAGTATCTTCGCCTTTTTCACCTCCTTTTCATCATCGGGCAGATAGTCTATCTTTCCCGTTTTTTTGAATCTCTCAAGAAGCTCGTGGGAGAACGCATCCGGATTCTCCTTTTCTTTAAATATGCCCCATTTCTTCACCTTCACCCATCCAAGATACCCCACAAGGGTTACAAGGGAAACGGTGAGAGTGCCGAGATATCCCAGCATGAGCAGAGGCACAGGTTTTTCCGCCAGCGAGGGATATTCCGCTGTCACCCAGCTCGGATATGAGGGAGTGTTTCCTATCATGAAATAGTTGGGTATTATATCCATCAAATCCGGCTTTATCATGGCAACCGAAACTATTGCCCCTATGCCCAGCACCGCCACAAATATCGCCTGGGAGAATTCTATGACACGATAGCGTCCAACTATCGCCAGTATGGCGGCGAAGACGCAGGTGGCTATGCCCCAAATGAGGTAATGGCCGACGCCAAAAATCCATGCCATGGATTGTCCCAACGTTGTCACTATGGCGGCAACAAAGAGGGGAAGGAATATTAGAATAATGATGATAAAAATCCAGTTGAGGAAGCCCTTCCTGGTTTTTATGGCGAAGAGGTCTATAACGCTTATGCCGGAGAGGAGCATGAACCTCGCCCCCATATATGCTATGAGGTATGAGGCAAAACTGATGGTGATGAGCCACAGTAGTTTATAACCTGCCCATGCCCCTATTTGCGGCCCAAGAATGAGCTGCCCCTGCCCTATGGTGACAGATGCTATTATGGCTCCTGGCCCAAAAAACAGCAGGTAGCGAAGATATTTTTTAATGGATGGCTTTGCCGTCAGCACTTCATCGGGTTCCGGAAACTCTATTTTCCCGCTCATTTTTTCCCCTCTCGGCAATTGAGCATAATACCATGAGGTTTTTTAATGATTGCTAATTTTGAAATGCTAAAGTTATATTTGAGGTAAATGTTTTCTTAGATACCTGCTGTTGATTTCTTCCAAGATGGATTTTGCCACATCAAAGCTGGCCGTTTTAATTTTGGCAGAATTGGTTGGTTTTCTGGGGATAGAAAGAGAAATGAGCCACTCATCATTTTCTCCTACCATTTCTTTTATATCTTTTGTTTTAACAATGAGAGCATCACTTGTATGTTTTGTTGGTAAACCCATGGAAGGGTCAGCATAGCATATCCCTACATCGCCTATAAAAAATAATGTTGGTTCATCCCAGATAGCCTTTTTGTCACCCAGAATATTAACCAATCTGATATCCCCGCCCCCTGTAAAATTGCTTTTTAGAGAAAATTTAACATTGTTAATCTCAATATCATATCTTGCTTCTTTTAGCCATTTACACTCAAATTTCATAGAATTAAGCAATGCACAGAATAAAACTTCCAATGCACCACCAACTACAAACCTGTTTTCCCAGTTTGCTGTGTCATACTCTCCCACAAGTTTCTGAATCGCCTTTTCGAATTCTGAGACATTATACTGAAATTTTTTGCTTTCTATCTCTTTCTTAATTTGCTTAAAAATTTCTCTTGCTTTTTCATACATGTCATTCACCTCTGAAATTTTTACCATTTATGTAGCTGAATAGGCTCATCTGGATGTTGGAAAGTCGCTGTTTTGCAAACTCACAATAGTCCGGAACTATCTCAAATCCGAGATAATGTCTGCCAAGCATTTTGGCAACCACCGCAACTGTTCCAGAACCTATGAAGGGATCAAATACAATATCTCCTTCATTGCTGCTAAACAGAAGAATTTTTTTCACCAGCTCAACAGGTAATTTAGTAGGTGTTTTGATTTTCCCTGTCCAGTATTCTCTGTTGATTATCCACACATCTTCAGGATAATGTTCAATCTTGTTAAATTTGTATTCCTTTTCATCCTTTACCACAAATAAAATGTGGTAATGGCTGGTAACATATTTTCTTTTAGTGAAAACCCCAAATTGGTATTTCCATATCAAATGATTTATTGTAATAAACCCCACATCATCAAGAGCATTCAAAATATCTTTAAGGTTTGTCCATCCTGAAAAAACATACATACTCCCTGTTTTTTTGAGGATGCGATATGCTTCTTTCATCCATTCCACACTGAATTCATAGTATTTTTCTTTTGGAATTTCGTTATAACCCTCCAGAACTCTTTCTTGGGTTCTATTGTAATTATTTCTTTTTGCTTTAAAATCTATAGCAAAAGGAGGATCAGTCACAATTAAATCTATCGTAGCGGGAGGTATCTCTTTCATTAACTTTAGTGAGTCCCCACAATAAATATCATCAAGTTTAAATTTCCCTATCATGCTGGTTTCTGAGGACATCATTTCCAATTATCTCCTTCAATTTTATATGGATTTACCTATTTAAACTCTTATGGCAGAAAAGAAAAAGGAGGGTTGTGTTATATCCCTATTCTTGTCCTCAATGCATAGAAGCCTTCTTTTTCTATTGCCCTCGCCACCTTTTCCTGCAATTCCTTGCCAGGGGTTAATGCCACCATGTAGCCACCCAGGCCACCGCCTGTCATCTTTGCTCCATATGCCCCGTTCTCCATCGCCACCTCCACAAGATGATCAAGTTCCGGGCTGGATACCTCTATCTCCTGCAGAAGTTTGTGGTTTCTGTTCATCAATTCTCCCACCTTTTCCCAATCCCCTCTTAAAAGGACATCTCTCGCCTCATGGGCAAGTTTCTCCGCCTCCTTAAATATTTCGTCATATCTCTCCCGGTACTTTTCCCTCCTCTCCTTAACTCCCTCCACTGCCTTTTTTGTATTCGCTACTTTACCAGTATCGCCCATCACTATCTCCACCGGCTGCGGAGGGGACAATCTCTCCATACCCTTGCCCTTAACAAACCACACAAGCCCGCCGAAGGTTGCACAGGTGTTGTCGATGCCGGAGGGGTTGCCATGGTATGCCTTCTCCCCCTCATAGGCAAAGTTGTTTATTTCCTCGTCGCTGAAGGAAAGAGAAAACTCATCTGCTATGGCTCTTGCGATGGCGGCACAGCTTGCGGCACTCGCTCCCACGCCACTCGCCGCCCTCAAATCGCCATGGAGCCATATCTCTATGCAATCCGTTATCCCCATTGCTTTCTTTATTCTCTCTATGGATTCGCGCTGCTGCTCCGCCTTGTCCTCCTTGTAGCCGGGAGTTGCTTCTCTGTTGTCATGAAGAATGAAGCCCTCGCCCTCGCATCTTTTCACCTCTGCTACCGTTTTTCTATCTATGGCGGAAGCGATGGCGGGGATGCCGTAAACCACAAAATGCTCGTTGAACAGAATCACCTTGCCATAACCATGTCCGGTTCCCATGATTTGAATTTCTGCACGCTATATAAATTTTCACCAGATGCTGGACGCCAGCAGCAATATGACACTCACCGCAATCATTCCCGCCCATATTCCGATATTCCATGAAAAGATTTTTCTCCCGTCAAGGGGGCCAAGTGGAATCAAATTGAAGAACGCAAGGAATGCATTTATGGAGGCGATGAAGGATACGGCGCTGCCCACAATGCCGGTGGTGAAAGGAGAGGCAGCAAGGAAGAGGGAGGCGATAATCATGTTGGCACCCGGGCCTGCCGCCGATATAATGCCATTTTCTTCCCTTGAGGGGCTGCCATATATCATTACCGCTCCGGGGGCGGCGAAGACAAAGCCAATGAAACTGAGGAGGAGGGCAAAAAGCAAACCCTGGGGGAACATCCTGTATTCCGACCAGTAGCCGAATTTCATCCCCGCATATTTGTGGGATATTTCATGAAATGCAAAGGCGGTAACAACGGCAAGGAAGGCAAGGGGGAAAATCATCGGCACTTTTAAAAGAGAAGGGGACATGGCTATGGAAAAGGCGAGAGAGAGGACGAGAACAGAAATGATGAGTTCATTTAACTCTCTTTTTGTAAATCTTATGCCTGCGCTACCATAACCATAGCTGTTGAAGGGAATGTCATGAAATGAGTAGTACACCTTTCTCTCCATGGTGAATGAAGCCCTCCCTATTTATGAAGTTTTTCATATGCAATTACGGCATTGTCCAGCATTGACGCAATGGTGACGGGGCCGACGCCTCCCGGCACGGGCGTTATCGCCCTTGCCTTTTCTGCGGCACTTTTGTCCACATCTCCATATACTCTTCCATTCTCCTCCTTTATGCCCGCATCCACTATTATGCAACCCTCGCTCACATCTTCTCCCTTTATGAGGCCCTTCACCCCTGTGGCGGTTATGAGTATCTCCGCCTTTCTGGTGTAATCTTGCAGGTTTTGAGTGTAAACATGGCATACGGAGACGGTTGAATTTCTATTCAGGAGGAGAATGGCGAGGGGCTTTCCTATTATGTTGCTGTGGTTTATTATCACCACGTTTTTGCCTTTCAATTCTATTCCCTCATGCTCAAGAATCTTCAGCACTGCTTTGGGGGTGCAGGGTATCATATCCTCCCTCCCGAGCATTAAATTTCCGAGGTTGGAGGGATGCATTCCCTCTATATCCTTCCTAACATCAATCTTTTTTACCAAGGAATTGTAATCGATGGAAGGAGGGAGCGGCAGTTGAATGTTTATGCCCGTTATGGTTTCATCCTCACTCAATTTTTTAATTTCCTCCTCTGCCCTTTCCTGTGAAACATTTTCCAGCCCTATAATTTCATGCTCAATGCCCACTCTTTTGCATGCCTTATCCTTCAATCTGGCAAAAAGCCATGATTCGCTGTTTCCTTCAATGACGACGGTGGCAATCTTTATTTTTTTCCCCTTTGCCTTTTCCCCAATCTCTTCCTCCATCTCCCCTGCTATGGCTCTGCCATCGATGACTTTCATAATGATTATTGTGGAGATGGAATAAAATGATTTTGATTGTGAAAAAATTAAATAATGCAGCCCTATGCCTTTTACGATGAATGTAAGGAAAAAGGCAATAGCCCTGCTCCTTGCTGTACTGCTTTTTATACCTCTCACCGGAATCCAGGTAAAAACGGGGAGGATTACAGAGGAGAGCATTTGTTATGCTCCATCCGACTCTCTCCTTAATGGAGGGTGGCTGGAGGAAAGGGATGGAATAAAAATTCTTCATATAAGTGGTTCCAACTATGAGATGGGGTATCAGCACGGCTTTCTGCTGAGGAATGAAACTAAGGAAGATTTAAGGGCATTTCTGAACGACAGCTATCTTCCGTACGACGCCCTTCTGGAAATGTGGAATATGACCAAAGATTACATTCCCCAGGAGTATGTGGAGGAGCTGCATGGCATTGCGGATGGAGCAGGATTGAAATTTGAGAATGTGGTGGCGGCATATATGTCAGTGATAACGTGGGGGATGAGCTGCTTTGGCATTGCTGCCTGGGGCAACGCTACCAAGGACGGAAAACTCTACCAGTTCAGGAGTTTCGACCTGCCCATGAACATGCGCGACCCTGTAACTGGAAAATATGTGCATGAAAACGCCGTTTTAATAGTCAGAAAACCAGCAAATGGCTATGCCTCCGTAACTCCATCTGTTGCCGGCTCCCTGCACGGCGGTGGGGGATTCAATGAGAAAGGTATTGCTGTTGGCATGCAAACATGCTGGAGCAACGATACAACGCTTCATGGCATCCCCGCCGTCTTTAGAGTTCAGATGGTGCTGGACCATGCTGCAGGTATAGAGGAGGCTGTTGAATATTTAATAACAAACAGAACTGCCGGATGGAATTTTATTGTCTCCGATTCCAAAATTCCTGTTGGGTATGCGGTGGAAACGACGGCAAACCATTCATACGTTGGCACATGGAACGATGCCATAGAGGCAACGCATCCCTTCTGGGAACTTAAGGATGTGGTGAGAAGAACCAATTTCTTTATCGCTCCTGAAATTGCGGCAACGCAGCGCAGATGTTACGATCCCTCTGGCATAAAGGGTTTCATAAGGATATTCACTGAAAATGACCCCTTCTTTGTGATATGGAGGAGTTATAAGGCAGTGAGTGAAGAAATAGAGAAAAATTACGGCTCTATAGACCTGAACTCCTCCATGGAATGGTTCCAGAGAACATATGCTGGAGATACAGATGTAGTACTCAAAATTTTAATAAAACTGGCCGAAGGAACAAGTTTCAACAGAGCCTGGAACATGTGGGTTGCATGCCCTGCGACGGGTGACATTGTTGTGAGTTTCGCTGAAAAAGATAAAATCGCCTTTGACACGCCCTACCATTACTTCAATCTGTTCAAACTTCTGGAGGAGCCATAGATGAAATCTATTGCATGATTATACATTTTTAGGTCAAATTCTCAGAGTGGATAAGGTATTCGAGTAAATCATTTCAAAAGTCAAGGTATCCAGGGCTGGTTATAATGTGGAGCCGATATTGAAGGTGTATATGCAAGGAAGATATCATACTACAACAAATTCCTCTTCTTCCTGTTTGGCAATAGCGGTTGAAATCTCAAAATCGAATTTCAGAATAACCTTAACAATTTCGTTTTTTGTATTGAGTTTATACATTTTGGATTTTCCAATTTTTCTTGTCTCAATAATCAGCCCCTTTTCTATCATCTCAGGAATGATTTTGTAGAGAGTGGGTCTGCTAACCCCGGCATATTCTGCCAAATCGCTGATGTTATAATCATAGTTGGGATGGTCCCCTAAAAAGTCCAATATTTTTGTTTGTGGACTGTTTCCAAATATTTCCTTAAACATTTTATCTTATCCTCGCTCAAAAATACAAAAGTAGTATATATATTTTACAATGTTGTTCAATAAATTTACAATCGAGTAAATGCTCTATTGTTAACTGTATCATTTATAAATATGTCTGGATTCATGAATGATGCACCTGAGCTCTACGAAATTAGACATTCTTTACAAGCTATGGAGAAACAGGTGCTTTGGAAGAGGGCACATGCTTATAGATAATGTTCTGAGAGGTTTTCCAAGAGATAAACTGGATGAGTTTAGAAGAGATATAAAGGAATTGGTAAGGGAAGGCATTTTAATTATGAAGCCAACAAACCATGGAGATGCTGTTTTTATTAATCCTGCAAAGAGAATAATGATAAGGGATTTACTCAGAAAATATTATGAATTTTTGTAAAGATTATGAAAATATTGGTCTCCATATCTTCAGCAGCAACCAGTAAATTCTTCTCAATTATCATAATAATTGCATATCAAGAGCCGCCGGGGGGATTTGAACCCCCGACCTTCTGATTGCCCGAGCGCCTCTTTGGGTGTGAAGCCCCTTTTCCAAAGGGGCTCTTTACGAGTCAGACGCTCTACCGGGCTAAGCTACGGCGGCACCCATGCTGAATTTTTTTGGGAGATATAAGCATTATGGATTAATTGGTCGGGTATGGTGAGCGGCAGGGTTGTTGCGAGATGCCATTCTTTCATTTGTCCAACCTCTCCTTTTTCGGAAAAAATATATAGGGGCATTCATTAATTGCGGGTGGAACTGGACGAGATAATGGAAGATATTTTGCTCAAACTGCTGATACATAAGGTGGAAAACGATGACAGATGGGTTGGCATGGATGTTCTCAAACTCAAAATTGGTTATGGAAGCGATGAGGTGGAGGAGGCCATCCATTCCCTCCAGGAGGAGGGTCTGGTGGAGATGAATGAGGAAACTCTGAGAATAACAAAGGAAGGCATAGAATGTATTGTTGAAAGGGTTTAAATGCTCAGCATCTGCCCATTCTGGAGTATGTGAACATTCTTTCCAAGTTCATATCCCATTTCGCCCGCCAGCGACGCCATGGCGGCCGTCTTTTTCAAATCTCCGTGGGCGGGGAGAATCTGCTCCGGGGAAACTATCTTTATCAAATCTCTTAAATCCTCCCTTGCCGCATGGCCCGAGACGTGAACATCTTTGAACAGGCGCGCCCCCTTTCGATGCAATTTCTGCTCAAGTACGCTCCTGTTGGCCTGGATGGTGGGCGTTGGTATTGTTTCGCAGGAGAAGATTACGAAGTCCTGCGGCTCTATTTTCAGGGCAAATTTTTCATCCACTATGCCTGTAAGCACAGCATTCTTCTCTCCCAGTCCTCCAGTGACGATGAAGGCATATTCCTCCCTTTTTCTGTTCATCTGGGAAAGCCGCTTCTCCGCCCTGCTGGGGCTCCTTATTATCTCCGCCTCTTCGGAAAAGTTTACTATCCCTGTTTCCTCCGCTGCTGCAATATAGTCGGCCATGGAGCGTCCTATGAAAACGGGCTTTCTCCCTATTGCCTTTGACAGCTGAAGCATGCTCTTCAACCTTGCCATGTGGGATGAGAAGGTTGTGAGAAACAGGCCATGGCCCTCTATCTCCATCCCCATCATTATGTCCCTTAGCATCTCCTTGGCTATGTTTTCCGAAAACGTCTTTCTTTCCTCATCCGCGTTGGTGGAGTCGGCGATGAGAAGGCGGGTGTTCTCAAGACGCTTAAGCTTCTTTATGTTAGTCTTTCTTCCTATGGTGGGGTGATTGTCATTTTTGTAGTCCAGGCCGTATAGTATTCCTCCATATTTTGTCTCTATGTTTATGATGCTTGCCTGGGGAACGGAGTGGGTGACGTTTATGAATTCCGCCGTCATGTTTTTGGATATCCTGTAGGTGGAGTTGACATTCACCCTGACAATGTTATCCAGATTCTTTGCATTTTTTTTCATCACTTCCACCGCATAGGGTGTGGATACTATGGGGCATTTGTAATGGGATGCCATCCATTTCACCGCCCCTATGTGATCGAGATGGGCGTGTGTCACTATTATGGCCTTCACCTTCTTTCTTATCTTTTCTATGGGTCTTTCATCCGGAATGGCATCTTCCCTTTTCAGAGTTTCAAAATTCATTTCCCCCCTTTCCTGAACTGCTATAAATCTGTCCATGTAGAGGCCCATGTCAAGTATAACTGCCTCGTTGTCCACCTCTATGCATGTCATGTTTTTTCCTACCTCGTTATAACCTCCGAGGGCGTATATGTTTATCATTGTATGTGAAGCAGCCACCACTTTTAAAATTTTATAATTGTTGCAGAAATAGGCGCCATATGCATTATAGTTTACCACTGATTTATCCATAAATTTTCGCTAAATTTAAATAATCCGGGCATGATACAACAGCATGCTCTCTCATTCCATTCCTTTCATCCTTGTTCCCATACTTGCAATTTTTGTTGTGGACAGGAGATGGGAACTCTACAAGCAGTTTTTTGAGGAATCTCCTGTGGGCATCACCGTGGTGGAGGAGAATGGCATCATAAGCTTTGCCAACAAGAAATTTTCACAGATATGCGGGTATCCTCTGGCGGAGATAATAGGGGAGCATTTCACAAAGTTTGTGGCAGAGGAAGATAAAGAAATGATGCAGGATTTCCACGAGCGGAGGATGAGGGGAGAGGATGTTCCGCAGGAATATGAGTATAGATGCCTGAGGAAGGATGGTAAAATAAGGCATGTAAAGATAAAGATAATAAAACTTCCGGAAAACAGGACGCTTGCCTGCAAAATAGATGTGACGAGAGAGAGAGAGATGCAGGAGCTGTTTGAGAGAATAGCGGAAACGGCTCTTGTTGCCATATTCATTTACCAGGGAGGACGCATAGTTTATATGAACAGATTTGCGGAGGAAATAACCGGGTATTCTCATGAGGAGATTAAAAATATAAATTACTGGGATATGGTGGTGGAGGAGTACAGGGATGTGGTAAGGGAGAGGGGGAAAAGAAGGGAGCGGGGGGAGGACGTAAAGCCGATGATGTATGAGATACCCTTTTACACCAAGGACGGGAGAAAAAGATGGGCATTTTTCTCCATGAACACCATAGTTTATAAGGGAAAACCTGCTGGAATAGCAACCGCCGTTGACATAACGGAAATAAAGGAGATGGAGGCGGAGATGGAGAAGAGTAGAGAGAAGTACAGGATGCTCGTGGAACTCAGTCAGGAGGGGATATGCATGGACGACGAGGAAGGAAAAATAGTGTTTCTTAATGACGCCTTCGCCTCTTCTTTGGGTTACAAAAAGGGGGAACTGATTGGCAGGAAGGTGGCGGAACTTGTTTATCTGAAAGATGCAAAAAAACTGGAGAGGGAGGAGGAGAAAAGGAGGAAGGGAAAGAAGGGTAAATACGAGATAAGATTTCTTGCAAAGAATGGAGAGGTGAAGACCTTCATTGTTTCGTCCACCCCTCTCTATAAGGATAATCAATTCATCGGAAGCCTGAGCGTGAATCTTGACATAACCGAGAGGAAGAAGGCGGAGGAAAGGATAATAGAGAGCGAATCCCTCTACAGGGCCATAACAGAATATTCTCCCAACGGAATTTTCATAGTCCAGGGAGGCAAGTTTGTTTTTGCCAACTCCAAATTTCTCAACATTGTGGGGAGGGAGGGTAAGAGCATTTCGGATATTGATTACTCCATGCTCATTCATCCAGAGGATAGAGAGGAAATTCTCAAAATATTCAGCAGGGCAAAGAAGATGGAGGAGGTGTCAACCCCGGAATTCAGACTCCTGGCCGGCGATAAGATAAGATGGGGTGTGATTAACGGGGCGATGATAGATTACAAGGGAGAGAGCGCCTTCCTGGGGGTACTTACGGATATAACGGAGATAAAGGAAATTCATGAAAAAGAGAAAAAGTTTATAGAGCGTGTTTCCCATTACTTTTTTAATCCCATATGCATCGCCAAGGGATATATTCATCTCGCCAAAGAGCGCATATCCAGCGAGGAGGATGTTATAATGCTGGAGAAGGCCAAACTGGCGATAGAAAGGGTGGAAAATGTGGTTAAGAATATAGTCAGGGAGGGTGAAATACATGAATAATGTGTTGCTTATAGTGGAGGATGAGGCGGATATGCAGGACCTCATGAAAAAGTACATAGAGAAGGCAGGGTTAGGAATAGAGATTTATTCTGCCTTCAGCGGAGAGGACGGCATAGAGAAATACAAGGAGTTGATGGAGAAGGGTAAGAAGCCCGATCTTGTCATCATGGATCTCAAGATGCCCGGCATAGACGGTGTGGAGGCAACCAGAAGAATCATGAAGATTGACAAGAATGCAACCATATATGGTTTCACCGCCTTCTTTGACACGGACTGGTCAGAACGCCTCATGGCGGCTGGAGCCAAGAAAATAATCCCCCGCTATCTGGGCTTTGATGGGCTTGTTAAGGAGTTGAAGGAATTTTTCGGAAAATGAAAATAGCCATAATAGGATGCGGGGCGGCGGGCGGCACGGCTGCCCAGTTTGCCAGGAAAACGGCGAGGGATGCGGAAATCGTGCTTTATGATGGCGAGGGATATGGCCAGTACTCCAAATGCGCACTTCCATATGTGGTCAGGGGGATGATGGAGCCCGATAGGATAGTGGAGTTTTCACCGGAGTGGTTCAGAAGGCAGCGGATTGAATACAGGGAGGAGAGGGTGGATGCCGTTGATATGGAGGCGAGAGTGATTGAGGGAAGCGAGGAGAGCTATGACGCCATTATTGTGGCTACTGGAGCAATGCCAGCGAGCCCCTTTCCAGCGGAGGGGGCATATTTTTTAAGAACAATGGAAGACGCTATTAAGATAAGAGAGGAGGCGAAGAAGGCGAGAGACATAATCATAATTGGGGCGGGGCTTATAGGAATGGAGCTGGCAGAGTCATTTCATGAGATGGGTTTGGAGGTTAAAATACTGGAATACATGCCATCCATACTTCCTGCCATGGTGGATGGGGACATTGCTTCCCACATCAGAAAAAATATTGATGTGGATATAGAGACGGGATGCAGGGTGGAGGCGGTGGAGGATGGTGTTGTGATTGCGGATGAGGAATACAGGGCGGATATGGTGGTGGTGGCAACGGGGAACAGGCCGATGGTGGTGAAGGAGAGCAGAGTCATGGATGTTAATATGAAATGCGAGGCAGGCATGGACGGCATATATGCTGCTGGCGATTGCACTTCCATAACGGATTTCTTCGGAAGGAAAATAAATGTTGGGCTGGGAAGCATAGCAGCACGCCAGGGGAGAACTGCAGGCATAAATGCTGCAGGAGGAAATGAAGAGATGCTTCCTCCGGTGCTGTCCAGAACAACCAGAATCTTTGGAATGGAGATTGCAGCCGTGGGATTGCTGGAGAGGGAGGCGAAGGGAAGCATATCCGCAAAATACTCCGGAAAGGATTTGCCCCACTACATGGAGGGGAAAAGCATTGTGGTAAAGGTGGTGGCCGATGGGGATGGAAAAATACTCGGGTGCCAGGCGGTCGGCAGCGGTGCAGCAGCCATAGTAGACAGGATGGCGGTGGCGATATACAATGAAATGAACGTGAGGGAGATGGCGAGGATGGAGAATGCCTATGCGCCGGTGGTGGCGCCCACTTTCGATGCGTTATCCATAGCATGCGGGATGATAGAAAGAAAATTAAAATGAGAGCGGTTTATCATCATGAAAAAGGTGTTTGAAGGGGTTTACAGGGACAGGAACAGGATTTACACAGTGAACATGGTTCCGGGGAGGAAGGTTTACAATGAGAGACTGGTTAGGGTGCAGGGCGTGGAATATCGCTCATGGAATCCCTACAGGAGCAAGATGGCCGCCTTTATATTAAAGGGCATGAAGCATTTTCCCTTCACAAAGGAAACGAGGTTGCTGTATCTGGGGGTTGCAAGTGGCACGACAGCCAGTCATTTTTCGGATATTATCACCGACGGGATAATATATGGCATCGATATCGCCTTCAAACCCATGAAAAATTTTGTTAAACTCAGTCAGGAAAGGAAAAATCTTTTTCCCATAATGGCCAATGCCTCAAAACCCGAGGAATATGGGGCTGTGGTGGAGGAGGCGAATTTGCTTTATCAGGACATAGCCCAGAGAAATCAGGTGGAGATATTCACGAGGAACATGGAGAGGTTTGACATTGGCGAAGGAATAATAATGGTGAAGGCGAGGAGCATTGACATATCAAAGAAGCCCGAGAGGGTTTTCAGAGAGGTGGTAAAAAATATGGAGAGCGAGTATGAGGTAGTGGAGGCCATAAAACTGGCGCCCTATGCAAGGGATCATATGGCCATTCATGTGAGAACATGAGAGAAAAGGTGAGGGCGGCATATTACATCGCTTCCTTTTCCATAGTTGCCAACATACTTCTCTTCGTTCTCAAATACTGGGCTGGATGGAAATACAACTCGGTGGCCATGAGGGCGGATGCCTGGCATACGCTATCGGACACCATCACCTCAGCCATTGTGATATTTGGTATATGGGCATCATCTTTGCCGGCGGACAGGGAGCATCCCTTCGGCCATGGAAGGGCGGAGGAGATTGCGGCAATAGTTCTCTCCACTCTTCTTCTGGTGGTGGGATTCCAGTTTCTATGGCAGGCGTTCAATAAGTTGTATGCCCATGAAGGCGCAGGATACAGCATGGAGGCCATTTTAATATTCCTTGCATCTGCTGGAATAAAGGAGGTGATGGCCGTACTTTCCATGAAAGTCGGAAATAGAATGGAATTTTCATCTCTCGTGGCGGATGCCTGGCATCACAGGAGCGATTCTCTTGCATCCGTCGCCATTGCCGTTGCCATTTTCCTCGGCAGGGAACACTGGTGGGTTGATGGGGTGATGGGGCTGGCGGTGTCGCTTTTCATAATATACATAGGATACCATATAATGAGGGGTGTGGTGAGCTCCATAATGGGTGAGGGTGTGGAGGAGGGGATGAGAAGGAGAATAGAGGAAATCATTGTTTCCATAGCCCCCATGGTGAGGGATATACATCACTTCCACATCCACAGATATGGAGGACATGTGGAGATAACGTTTCACATCCGCCTTCCGCCCGAGATGAAACTGAGAGAGGTGCATAATATTGTGGATGAAATAGAGAGGACATTGAGGAAGGAGATGGGCATGGAGGCGACAGTTCATGTGGATCCGGCAGGGGAATAGTTTTATAGATGGAAAAATCTATGCTTCATGAAAATCTCTCTCGAAGGCAGGAGGGCGCTGATAACGGCATCCTCCAAGGGAATAGGTTTTGGAGTGGCGAAGGTGATGGCTCTGGCGGGGGCAAGCGTGATATTGCTTTCCAGAAACGAGGAAAATCTGAAAAGGGCGAAGGAGAAGATTGAGGAGATGGGTGGAGGGGCGGAATACATAGTCGCCGATCTCTCCAAGAAAGATGATTTGAGGAATGTTGCAGAAATGGCGGGTGATGTGGACATATTCTTTTTCTCCACAGGTGGCCCCAAACCGGGCAACTTCATGGAGCTGGACATGGATGAGTGGGAAAGGGCGGTGGATTTGTTACTCTATCCCGCCGTTTATTTGACAAAGGCATTTCTGCCTCACATGATGGAGAAGGGGTGGGGAAGGATAATCTACTCCACCAGCGTCGCCATAAAGGAGCCGATTATGGGGCTTACGCTCAGCAATGTGGTTAGAATATCCATGGCGGGCTTAGTAAGAACTCTGGCGAAGGAGGTAGGAACGCATGGCATAACCGTCAATGGAATAATGCCCGGGATAATAAGAACGGGCAGGATGATGGAAATCGCAGCCGAAAGAGGAAGAAGGGAGGGAAAAAGCACGGAGGAGGTGCTGGAGGAATATGCAGAGCCAATACCGGCTGCAAGACTGGGGGAGCCAGAGGAGATTGGCTATCTTGCCGCCTTCCTTGCCAGCGATTATGCTTCCTACATAAACGGGGCGATGATACCCGTGGATGGTGGTCGCCTCAATAGCGTGCTGTGATGGTGTGGCGAGGTATGCAGGGGATATTTGCGAATAGTTAGGGCTGAAATTATTTATACTGGAAGGAAATTCAGCATCTTCGGTGATGAATATGGGCAATCTGAATGTGGCACTGCTGGGAAGCGCGGGATACGGAAGAAATCTCGGGAAGAAGGGAACGGAAAGCGACATAACCTTCTATAATCTCAAGAAAGGTGACGATACCGTAACCTTTGTGGAGCCGTCCAGTTATCCGGAAAAGTTTTCATCCCTGTTTTACTCCCTTTCCGGTGCAGATTACGCCCTTCTTGTGGTTTCTGAAATAGATGCATATTTTGGAGAAATGCTTCTCGCCATTCATTACATGAATATTGAAAGGACAGCATTTGTGCTTCAGAATTATCATACTGCCGAAGAAATAGAAACATTTCTCAAGGAAATCCCCCTCAGAAAACATGAATTTTTTGAGGACGAGCCGGGTATAATAAGGGAACATCTTCTGGATATCGCGGGAAGGATGGAAGGCAGGGAGGAAGAAGAGGGCACCGTTTCCATAGACCATTTCTTCAATGTCAAAGGTGTTGGAACGGTGGCACTGGGCAATGTTGTCAGAGGGAGCATAAGGAAGCATGACGATGCCATGCTTTTGCCCCTCAAAAGAGAGGTGCACATTCGCTCCATACAGAAGCACGATGATGATTTTGAGATTGCCAGCAAAGGAGACAGGGTGGGACTTGCCCTTAAAAATGTGGAAAGCGAGGAGTTGAAGAGGGGCGATGTTATAACCACAGAAAATCTTTCCATGAGTCAGGAGATAAAAATTGAAATGAGAAAAAACAGATACTGGAAGGGTGAGGTGAAGGACAACGCTGTATTCCACATAGGTCACTGGATGCAGTTTCTGCCGGCAAGGATGAAAGATGATGTTGTCCATGCCTACAAACCGCTGGTTTATGAAGAGCATGCAAGGATGCTCGTAACTCACCTTGATGCTGGCA
>JAGGZK010000026.1 GCA_021162065.1 Thermoplasmata archaeon | reverse complement strand
TTATTTTCCAAGCAAAAGATGGAAAATAAGACATGTTCATCTATGGTTTTCCATTTACATTTTCTATTATAACTGGATACGGAGTCATCAAAGTTTGTCCAATAACTCTCCTATTTTTTATTCCAGAGGAACAAAGATAGACAATGAGTATGAACGTTTTGTTTTAGCATTGCAGGAGGTGCTGCAATGCCAAAGTTAACAGCACCCTCAAAAACTAAATATCATTAAATATGGAAATTACATATTACCATAATGCTTTCAGGAGACATCATAGGCGTTCTTTGTGTTTATGTATATGTTGCCATACTCCTGCTAATCTCGGAAAAAGTGCTGAAAAAGCATCCTTTCATCAGCAGGAAATTTCTGCACATCATGGTAGGGAACATATTTTTCATGCTTCCTCTGTTCGAACATGCATGGGTCATGTCGTTCATCGCTGCTGCCCCTTTTATCATACTCACATTTCTTTTCAGTCCATATTCGCCTCTTAAAACAGTCGCCACCACATCCGCTGCCGGTCACGGTCTCGGCCTGGTATATTACTCCATTTCATGGACGATTCTTGCATACATATTTTTCGACAAACCATGGGTCATCTCGATTGGAATTGTTGCCATGTCCTACGGCGATGGATTCGCCTCCATCATAGGCAATATTTACGGAAGACACACATACAAAATTTTTCAGGACACTAAAAGTATCGAGGGTTCGATTGCGATGTTTGTCTTCACCTTTGTTATGGGTGATGTGGCACTTGCATATTATGGCCAGAAAATAAATCTGCCCCTTATTGCTGGAGTTGCACTTGTTGCGACGATTGTTGAGGCAATAACACCCAAAGGAGCAGACAACCTCACTGTTTCTCTCGCATCCGCATTATTGTATTCTACAATTGCATAGGTGAAAGAATGAGATTCATAGTTGTTGATGGGCTCGATGGCGCCGGAAAAGATACACATGCAAGGTTAATAAAACAAAGATACGAAGCCATGGGCGAACATGTAATACTACGTTCTCATCCTGAATCAGATAATTCATACGGGCGGCAGGCAAAAAGGGCGTTGTTAAAAGGCGGAAAGATTAATCATATAAAGGCATCCATCTACTATGCCCTTGATGTAATTCATTCCATTCGCCGTTATTACGGAAAAGCCGATACATTCATCGTTGTTAGATATCTTATGGGGGTTGCATATCTTCCGTTTCCCATCGCAAAAATTCTTTACAAATTTTTTGCCACGTTTTTACCCACATCCCAATACATGTTCTTTTTAGATGCACAACCGGAAGAATGTCTCCGAAGGCTGAAATCGAGGAACAGGCGAGAAATGTTCGAAACGCTGGATTCTCTGATTAAAGTTAGGAAAAAGGCACTGGCCCTTGCAAAAGACTGGCACATCGTTGATGCCAATAATTCCATTGAGGAAACACACGCAGACATAAATTCCATTCTCGACAAATTGGATGGAAAGATGACATCTATGGAAACTAAGTAGGCCATTATAAAATGAATTTGCTCGATGGGTGCAAGAATAAACCATTGATTAATATGGATAAGACTCTGGCATGGATGGATATTACAAAGGATGGGCTTGCATATGAACAGAAACATTTGGAGAAAGAAATGCAATAGAAGGATGACCCCCCAACATTCTAAAACAAGATTAAAGAGGTTCTGGAAAGAGTGGAATGAGGGGGCGTGGTATGGACTTATCTTTACTTTGGAGGTGTTAAGTTGACAGTCCCGCCACCACATAACAGAAAAAAATTTATATGATGCGTCTATTTTGCACACTGGGGAAGGGCCTGTAGCTCAGCTAGGTAGAGCACCTGGCTTTTAACCAGGTGGCCAGGGGTTCGAATGCCTGTTAGCGGTGGACAGGCTCGAAAATCCCCTCAGGCCCGCATGACCCAAAAATTAAAATAGGGTATGTAATACTGGAGAGGGAGGAGTATGAAGATGGATATACTTAAGCATGAGCTGGTGCCCCATCATGAGATTTTGACAGAGGAAGAAGCGGAGAAACTTCTCAAAACATATAATTTGAGGAAGGAGCAGCTTCCCCGCATACTGGTGGACGATCCTGTGGTGAAGGCCATAAAGGCAAAGGAGGGAGATATAATAAAAATAGTGAGGAGAAGCCCCACTGCGGGCGAGAGTGTAATGTATCGTGTGGTGAGCAGGGAGATAATATGAGAGAGGTAATAGATGCATTTTATAGGGAGAGGAGTATAGTAAATCATCAGATAGCATCCTATAATGATTTTCTAGAGAGAAGATTGCAGGATATAGTGAGTTCCACAAGAATAGGCGAAGGAGAGGGATTGGAGAGAGGATACATTCACCCAGAAATTGAGGGTTATAAGGTTAAGTTAGGAAAAATAAAGGTGGGCCGCCCCACAGTAAAGGAGGCAACAGGAGAGGAGCACCCCATAACCCCCATGGAGGCACGTTTAAGAGACCTCACCTACGAGGCTCCTGTATCTGTGGAGTTCATACCCGTCATAGACGGCGAAGTTCAGGAAGATCTGCTGGAGGAGGTGAAAATAGGTTCTCTCCCCATAATGATAAAATCAAAGAAATGCAACATTTCCAGGGAGATGCTGGAGGAGGAGGCGGGAAGAAAGCTGAGCGATGAAGAATATGAAAAGAAACTCATAGAGTTGCAGGAGGATCCTCTTGACCCGGGAGGATATTTCATAATAAATGGCACGGAAAGAGTGCTTATCACTCTGGAGGATCTGGCATCCAATAGAGTCCTCACGGAGAAGACCAACAGATATGGATATGAGGTGGAGACCGCCCAGGTTTTCTCGCAGCGTGAGGGTTTCAGAAGCCTCATAGTGGTGGAGAAGAGAAAGGATGGCATGCTCATGACAACGCTTCCAAACGTGGCGAGCCAGATTCCTCTTATCATAATCCTTAAGGCTCTCGGGCTGGATAATAATTCAATATTCAACAACATGGCTTCCTATCCGGAAACGGAAGTGTTCATACTGGCCAACATAGAGGCATGCGAGGATGAGTATGAGGTCATAACAGAGGAGGATGCCATCGATTTCATAGGAAAAAAGATTGCAGGAGGCCAGGCCAAGGAATACAGAAGGGAGAGGGTCAATGAATTGCTGGACAGGACAATCCTGCCCCATCTTGGAAACGAGCAGAAGGACAGAATAAGGAAGGGAATTTTCCTGGCAAGAATGGGCGAGGCGGTGCTTGAACTTGCTCTGGGTTATAGAAGGGAGGATGATAAAGATCATTATGCCAACAAGCGTTTGAAACTTGCCGGCGATTTGATGGAGGACTTATTCAGAGTAGCCTTCGTTGCCCTTTGCAAGGATTTGAAATACCAGCTGGAAAGGCTATATGCAAGAGGAAAAAGCAAGGAGGAGTTAAAGATAAAGCCCTATGTGAGGCATGACGTTTTTGACCAGCGCATACATCACGCCATGGCCACAGGAAACTGGGTCGGGGGAAGGACGGGTGTGAGCCAGCTGCTGGACAGAACATCCAACCTTTCCACCATAAGCCACCTCAGAAGAATAACCTCGCCTCTAACACGCTCTCAACCACATTTCGAAGCAAGAGACTTGCATTCCACCCACTGGGGCCGCCTCTGCCCCAATGAAACGCCGGAAGGACCCAACTGCGGACTGGTGAAGAACCTTGCTCTCATGGTGGAGATATCCGAGGGGTATCCGGAAGAAAAGGTGGAGAAGGAACTCAAGAAAATGGGTGTCAAGGAGGTCAAAAAGGGAGCAGAGGGAGCAAGGGTTTATCTCAATGGCGATTTGATTGGCATTCATCCTGATGGGGTCAAACTTGTGGAGGAGATAAGGCAGAAGAGAAGGAGGGGGGAGATTGATAAGGAAATAAATGTGTGTTATTATGAGGACAGCAACGATGTTGTGGTGAACTGTGATGCAGGAAGGGTGAGAAGGCCCCTGTTTGTCGTTAAAGATGGAAAGTTGCTTTATACCAAGGAGATGAGAGAAAAGGTGAAGAGGGGCGAACTTTCTTGGAGTGACCTGATAAACATGGGTGTGGCTGAGTACATAGATACTGAGGAGGAGGAGAACGCCTACGTTGCCCTGAATGAGGAAAGTCTAACGCCGGAGCACACTCATATGGAGATAGACCCACTCTGCATACTTGGCGTGGGAGCAAGTTTGGTGCCATACGCAGAGCATAACTCATCTCCCCGTATCACCATGGGAGCAGGAATGGGTAAGCAATCCTTGGGATTTGCCGCCGCCAATTACAGGAAGAGGCCAGACACCAGGGGGCATCTCCTTCATTACCCGCAGGTGCCCATGGTGCAGACGCATTCTGCCAGATACATAAACTTCCCGCGTCGTCCCGCCGGGCAGAATTTCGTGGTGGCGGTTATAAGTTATCATGGATACAATATGGAAGATGCGCTCATAATGAACAGAG
Organism: Thermoplasmata archaeon; assembly: GCA_021162065.1. Taxonomy (GTDB): domain Archaea; phylum Thermoplasmatota; class E2; order UBA202; family JdFR-43; genus JAGGZK01. Next base: position 2,740 of record JAGGZK010000026.1, on the reverse strand, counting down.
CCTCCATAGACAGGGGGCTGGCGAGGAGCACCTTTTTCAGAACCTATTCGGCGGAGGAGCAGCGCTATCCTGGGGGGCAGGAGGATCATTTTGAGATTCCAGATCCGGAATGTAAGGGAGTGAGAAATGAGGAGGCGTATATTCATCTCGCTGAGGATGGTATAATAACGCCGGAGAGCGAGGTGAAGGGTGGAGAGGTGCTGATAGGAAAAACATCGCCACCCCGTTTCCTCGAAGAGCCAACCGATGTGCTGGTTCCACAGAAGAGAAGAGAGACATCCATAACGGTGAGGCATGGAGAGAAGGGATTTGTGGATAACGTTGTTCTCTCCGAAACCCTCAATGGGGCGAGGATGGTGAAGATAAAGGTGAGGGATGAAAGGATACCAGAACTGGGAGATAAATTTGCCTCAAAGCACGGACAGAAGGGAGTCGTTGGTTTAATAGTTGACCCGGAGGACATGCCCTTCACCGAAGACGGCATAATCCCTGACCTCATAATAAATCCCCACGCCATTCCCAGCAGAATGACGGTCGGCCATGTCCTGGAGATGATAGGAGGAAAGGTGGGCTCCATGGAGGGCAGATTCGTGGATGGCACCGCCTTTTCTGGTGAAAATGAGAAGGATTTGAGGGAGGCATTGGTAAAGAATGGCTTCAAGCACAATGGAAAGGAAATAATGTATGACGGGGAAACCGGAAGGATGTACATGGCTGATATATTCGTTGGAGTCATTTATTATCAGAAACTCCATCACATGGTGGCCGGAAAGATGCATGCGAGAAGCAGAGGACCCGTGCAGATACTCACAAGGCAGCCCACCGAGGGAAGGGCGAGAGAGGGCGGTTTGAGATTCGGAGAGATGGAAAGGGACTGTCTCATAGGTCATGGGGCGTCCATGACCATAAAGGAGAGATTGCTGGAGGAGTCGGATTTGACGGTGCAGTATGTGTGCGAGAACTGCGGGCATATCGCTTTCAAAACAAGGAGAGGCTTCCTGAAATGTCTGATATGTGGCGATGATGCCAAAATAAGTCCTGTTGAGATGAGTTATGCCTTCAAACTCCTTCTGGAGGAACTGCAATCTCTCATAATTGAGCCGAAATTGAAGTTGAGGGGGCTGGTATAAATGATGGCTTCATCCAAGAAGGAAATAGGTGGGATCGAGTTCGGCATTCTTTCTCCTGAAAAAATAAGGAAGATGTCTGCGACGCGCATAATAACACCCGATACCTATGACGAGGATGGCTTCCCCATAGAGATGGGTCTGATGGATACACGCCTTGGAGTTATAGAGCCCGGCTTAAGATGCAAAACATGCGGACAGCGCGTCAAGGATTGTCCGGGGCATTTTGGGCATATAGAGCTGGCGATGCCAGTCATTCATGTGGGATTTGCAAAGACCATATATGCCATATTGAAATCCACCTGCAGAGGATGTGGAAAACTTCTGCTGACGGATAAGGATGTGGAAAAACTGAGGGAGACCTACAAAAAGGTGGTGGGCAAGGGAGACAGCACCGCCAACATTGTGAAAGAAGTTGTCAAGTTGGCCAGCAGGGTGCATGTATGTCCCCATTGCGGGAGAGAAAAGCAGCAGGTGGAGTTTGATAAACCCACCACATACAGGGAGGGAGGCAGAAAACTCACCCCTTCAGAAATCAGAGAATGGCTGGAAAAGGTGGGAGAGGAACTGGGAGACGATTTGAAACTGCTGGACATAAATCCGGAGGTGGCAAGGCCGGAATGGATGGTTCTCACCGTACTTCCCGTGCCACCTGTGACAACCCGTCCATCCATTACACTGGAAACAGGAGAGAGGAGCGAAGATGATTTGACCCACAAACTGGTGGACATAATAAGGATAAATCAGCGACTCCAGGAAAACAGGGATGCGGGGGCGCCCCAGTTGATAGTTGAGGACTTATGGGAGCTGCTGCAATACCATGTGACCACATACTTTGATAATCAAACGAGTGGCATTCCGCCGGCCAGACACAGAAGCGGGAGGGCGCTGAAAACGCTGGCTCAGAGGTTGAAGGGGAAGGAAGGGAGATTCAGAAGCAATCTTTCTGGCAAAAGAGTGAACTTTTCCGCCAGAACCGTCGTCTCTCCTGACCCAAATCTCAGCATAAATGAGGTGGGTGTTCCAATACAGATTGCCAGAGAGCTTACCGTGCCGATAAGGGTTACACCCCACAATATTGAGGAGATGAGGGAACTGGTGAGGCGCGGCCCATCGCCAACGCCTCCCAAAGGGGTTGCATACATCCCGGGAGTAAATTATGTCATAAGGCCTGATGAGAGGAGGATAAAGGTAACGGCTGAGAATGCGGAGAATGTGGCAGAGCGCCTGGAGCCAGGAGCCATAGTGGAGAGGCAACTCCAGGATGGAGATATTGTGCTGTTCAACAGACAGCCGTCCCTGCACAGGATGTCCATGATGGCCCACAAGGTGAGGGTGCTGCCATATAAAACATTCCGTCTCAACCTTGCCGTCTGCCCGCCCTACAATGCGGATTTTGACGGCGACGAGATGAACATGCATGTTCTGCAGACGGAAGAGGCGAGGGCGGAGGCAGAGATTCTCATGAAGGTGCAGGAACATATACTCAGCCCGAGGTTCGGAGGGGCCATAATAGGGGCAATCCATGACCACATATCTGGAGCATTTCTGCTCACATATGGAGACAAAAAGTTCTCGAAATATGAGGCGACCCGTATACTCTCGGCCGCAGG